>CATPAO010000145.1 GCA_955652025.1 Casimicrobiaceae bacterium | reverse complement strand
CCCCTCGAGTCCGACCGGACGAATACCCTCGATGACGCCGAGTTCGATCGATTGGGCGCGTTGCGCCTCGCCGCGGTAGTAGCGATAAGGTGGGTACGGCGTCGCACATCCCGCGACGACGGCGGACAGCGCGAGCGCAATTGCCGCGGTGCGAAAACTGTGGGCCCGGATATCCATCGATTGCCTCCCTAGAATACGCGTTCGCCGAACGCTCTCGCGTATAACGCCGCGACGATCTCCCGGTTGACCGCGTGGTTCTGGGCGCCGCGCGAGGCGATCTTCAGCGATCCCATCACCGACGCGAGCCGGCCCGTCCGCTCCCAGTCCCAGTGCTGCGCGATGCCAAACAGCATTCCCGCGCGATAGGCATCGCCGCAGCCGGTCGGATCGACCACCGCCTGCGGCTTGACCGCCGGTATCGCGTACGTCGCGCCGCCGGCATGGATCACCGAACCCTCGCCGCCCAGCGTGACGACCAACGCATCGACCCGTTCCGCCAAGTCGCCGATCGAAAATCCGGTGCGCTCCGACAACAGCCGCGCCTCGTAGTCGTTGACCGTCAAATACGTCGAGCGTTCGATCATCGCGGTCAGTTCCGCGCCGTCGAAGAGCGGCAAACCTTGGCCGGGATCGAAGATGAACGGAGTGCCGGCCGCCGCAAACTCCCCGACGTGCGACAGCATGCCTTCCTTGCCGTCGGGGGCAACGATGCCGAGCCCGATGTCGTGCACGTCGCCGACGCGGCATAGATGCGAGCGATTCATGGCACCCGGGTGGAAGGCCGTGATCTGGTTGTCGTCGAGATCGGTGATGATGAATGCCTGCGCCGTGTACGTGTCCGGCACGCTCCGCACACCGTCGGTCGCGATCCCGAGCTCCGAGAGTCGTGCGCGATAGCCGCCGCCATCGTCACCCAGCGTCGCCATCACGACCGGCAGACCGCCCAGGCCCTTCAGGTTGTAGGCGATGTTGCCCGCGCAGCCGCCCCATTCGCGCCGCATTTCGCCGATCTGGAACGAGACCGAAAGCACGTGCGTCTGCTCGGGAAGGATGTGCCTCCCGAAACGATCGGGGAACACCATGATGGTGTCGAACGCGAGCGATCCGCAGATGAGCGTCCGCATGGAAAATGGCGAAATATCGAGGTGGCGGGGAGATAAGGCGGCGGCGAAGTGTAGCGCACCCTCCGCGGGTGCCGCTGCCTCCCTGCCTTCTCCCTGCTTACGCCATCACGCCGCGGCGCCGTTGATCGATTCGCGGCCGATGTCGCGGACGATGAACTGCTGGCGCCGCGACACCGGATGCGTCTCGGAAATGCCGTGCAGCAGCACTTCCCAATGCGCATCGCCGTCGTTGCCGACCCGCCGCTCGAAGCCGCGCACGTGCTCGCGCGCCACGAGGCAATTGCGGTGCACGCGAATGAATCGCGCGCCGAATTCGTTTTCGAGCCGCGTCAGCGACTCCTCGAGCAGGAATTCGCGCTCGCGGGTGCGGATCGTGATGTATTTGAGCTCGGCCTTCAGATAGACGACGCTCTCGATCGGCACCAGCACGACGCGCGAGCGCTCGGTGACGGACAAGAACCGTCGCGCCGACGCGAGGAGTTGCGCGAGCCTGTCGGCGCCGATCGGCTTCAATCGCGGCACTTTCTGCAACGCGGACAGCAATCGCTGCACGCGCACCGGCTTGACCAAGTAATCGATGGCATTGACCTCGAACGCCTGCACCGCATGCTCGTGGAACGCCGTGGTGAATATCACGACCGGCGGATGCGCGAGCTTGAGGAGGTGGCGCGCGAGCTCGATCCCGTCCATGTCGGGCATGTGGATGTCGGTCAGCACGAGCTCCGCCGGCGCCGTTTGCAGGAGGTCGAGCGCCTCGCGGCCGTGCTGCGCTTCCCCGACGATCGATAGCGGCAAGGCGCCGGTGCAGTCGTCCAGGAGCTCGCGCAAGCGTCGCCGCGCCGGCGCCTCGTCGTCGACGATGAGTACCCGAAGCGCGCCTTCAACCACCGGTCACCTCCGTCAATGGCACACCGGAGAGTCGCCGCGGTCGCATGACGGCGCGCGCGCGATGCGCGTTGTTGCGTTGATTGCCGGCGTGACGCGGTGCGGCTTCGCGTGCATCGGTCGACGCCTCCGCCCGCTTGGTTCGGTAGGGCAAACGGATATGCACCTCGTAGCTATCCTTCGTCACGCGCGATTCGAGGCTCGCCTCGGCATCGAAATGCAGCGCCAGGCGCTCGCGCACGTTGTCGAGCGCCATCCGGTTGCCCGACTGGTGGCGGCGTCCGTTGTCGAGCACCGGATTCCTCAGGATGGCATGCACTTCGCCGCGCGACAGAAACACATTGATCGACAATGTGCCGGGCTCGCTCGACGGCTCGATGCCGTGATACACGGCGTTTTCGATCAGCGGCTGCAACACCAGCGGCGGCACCAGCGCGTCTTCGGGCATGCTCTTCACGTTCCAGTCGACGACGAGACGCTCGCCCAGGCGCAGCTTTTCCAGATCGAGGTATTGCCGGCACAAGAGCACTTCATCCTCGAGTCGCGTCAATTCGCGGTTGTCACGCATCAGCACGCGAAACAGGTCGGCCATGTCTTCGAGCGCAGTCTCGGCGCGTTGCGGATCGCTTCGCACCAGCGACAGCACCGCGGTGATGCTGTTGAACAGGAAATGCGGCCGAATCCGCGCCTGTAACGCCTGCAATCGCGCTTCGGCGACCGCCGGCGATAGCGCCTTCACACGCAACCGAAAATAAGATAGCAGCGCCAGCGCGGCCGCAAGCGCGAAAATCAGCTGCCGCGGCAGCGAGCCGGCGTTGCCCGGCAGCATCCTGTCGAACAGCGCATGCGTCGCGATGCCGACCGCGATCGTGATCGCCACGATCGCTCCGGCGCCGACGGCATAGCGTTGTCGCGACAACCAGGGCGCGATCAGAGCCAGCAGGACGAGCTCCATCAGCAGATGCGGCTCGATATAGCTCGTGAGCCCGATCCACTCCGCCATCACGCCGTTCCAGCGCTGCTCGCGCGCAAACGCCACGACCAGCGCGGCCCCATTGACCGCGAGCAGGACGCGCAGGATCGTGCCGAGATTGCGCAGGTCAGGCAGCACGGGAAACTCCGTCCTTTGCCTTATAATTCCCCGCATAGCGGAATCGGCATGCAAGCATCATGCCTGCCGTGCCGGACTTCCGGCCGCGATGCAGCTTCGCCGCGTTCTTCGAATTCCACCGTCATCTCAGGCTATTCTCGGCAAGCGGCACACGGGGCGCAAGCCGCCCGACGCTTCGATCGCCCATGTCCAACGCATCGTCCCCGAAAAACCACGAATCAGCGGCCGATTCGACGCCCACCGCCGCCTCGGTGCCGTCCGACGGCACTTGGTCGGGCCGCTTTGCGGAGCCGATGTCGGCGCGCATGCAACGATTCAACGCGTCGGTCGATGTCGACCGGCGCCTGGCGGCGGTCGATATCGCCGGGTCGCTCGCGCACGCTCGCATGCTCGCCGCGAACGGGGTCATTTCCGCCGACGATCGCGCCGCGATCGAGCGCGGCCTCGGGCAGATCGCGGGCGAGATCGAGCGTGGCGATTTTCGGTTTACGCGCGAGCTCGAGGACGTTCATCTCAACATCGAGCGGCGATTGATCGATCTGATCGGCGGCGCCGGCAAGCGACTGCACACGGCGCGTTCGCGCAACGACCAGGTCGCCACCGACATCCGGCTGTGGCTCCGCGGCGCGATCGATGGCCTGTCCGCGCAACTCGTCCTTTTGCGGCGCGCATTCCTCAACGTGGCGGAAGCACACGCGGAAACCGTGATGCCCGGCTTCACGCATTTGCAGGTCGCGCAACCGGTGACGTTCGGCCACCATCTGATGGCGTACGACGCGATGTTTGCGCGCGATCTCGAGCGCTTCGCCGATTGCCGCCGCCGCGTCAACCGCCTGCCGCTGGGTAGCGCGGCGCTCGCCGGCACGAGCTACCCGATCGATCGTGAGCAGGTTGCGCGCGAGCTCGGTTTCGATTCGATCTGCGAAAACTCGCTCGATGCCGTCTCGGATCGCGATTTCGCGATCGAATTCACGGCTGCGGCGGCGCTCGTCATCGTGCATTTGTCGCGCTTCGCCGAAGAGCTCGTGTTGTGGTCGAATCCGCGTTTCGGCTTTGTCACGCTGGCCGATCGTTTCTGCACCGGCAGCTCGATCATGCCGCAGAAAAAGAATCCGGACGTGCCCGAGCTCGTACGCGGCAAAGCGGCGCGCGTGATCGGCCATCTGGTCGCGCTGCTGACGCTGATGAAGGCGCAGCCGCTCGCGTACAACAAAGACAACCAGGAGGACAAGGAACCGCTGTTCGATACCGTCGACACGCTCGCGGACGCGATCGCGATCATGACCGACCTGGTCGCGACGGGCATGACCGCGAACGTCGAACGTATGCGCGCCGCCGCGCGCGAGGGCTTCGCGACGGCGACCGATTTGGCCGACTACCTGGTGCGCAAAGGGCTGCCCTTTCGCGATGCGCACGAAGCGGTCGCGCGCACCGTGCGGCACGCCGAAGCCAAGGGCTGCGATCTCGCCGACTTGCCGCTCGCGGATTTGCAACGTTTTGCGCAGCAAGTCGAGGGCGACGTCTACGGCGTGTTAACGCTCGACGGGTCCGTTGCGAGCCGCAGTCATCCGGGCGGCACGGCGCCGGCGCAAGTGCGTGCGGCGATTGCCGCGGCGCGCCGGACGTTACCCGGCAAGTGAGCGTTTGCGCGGAAACCCCAATTCGGACTTGAAGAAAATGCTCATGCCGAAGCACGTCGCATTTCTGGGATTGGGCGTGATGGGATACCCGATGGCCGGGCATCTCGCGCGCGCCGGCCACCATGTCACGGTGTTCAATCGCACGGCGGCGAAGGCGGCACGCTGGGTCACGGAATTCGGCGGCACAGCGGCGGCGACACCGCGCGACGCCGCGCAACGTGCGGAGCTCGTGATGATGTGCGTCGGCAACGATGCCGACGTGCGAGCGGTGGCAACCGGCGAGTCCGGCGCGCTGGCGGGAATGACCGAAGGCAGCGTCCTCGTCGATCATACGACGGCGTCCGCCGACAT
>CATPAO010000144.1 GCA_955652025.1 Casimicrobiaceae bacterium | reverse complement strand
TTATGGGGCTCGGCGAGCGGGGTGACCGCATCGGCTTCGCGAAGCGCCGCGGCGATTCGTTCGCGCATTTCGCCGGCTGCTTTGCGCGTGAACGTCATCGCCACGATCCGCTCGGGCCGATCGACGTACGCAAGCAGCGCGAGGAACCGCTGAATCAGCAGCTCCGTCTTGCCCGACCCGGCCGGCGCGTGCACGAGCAACGAGCGCGTGACGTCCTGCGCCGCCTGTCGATTCGCCGCATCGCGCAGGATCAACGGTTCATTCATCGACGGCGTCCTCCGTGGACGCTACGCTTGCGCGGATCCGGCACAGCGAAGCGAGTCCGCAGTTTCGGCAGGTCTTGTCACCGTCGCGCGGCGACACGTCGGCGATCCCGTTTCGAATCTCGAGGGCGAGAGACGTCAAGTGATCGCGCCACCACGCGAGGAGCGCCGCCCAGTCGGCAGCGACGCGCGTTGCGGCAACCGGCTTCAGCCCCGGCCATGCCGCCGATTCGGTTGCGACGCCGATGACTTTCGGGTCGCCGGGCCGCAACTGCGCATACAGAAGCGCGTGCACGCCAGCGTCGGGGACGATCGCGCGTCGCGCGAGCGCGTACAGCCCGAGCTGCGGCGCGCGCGGGCGCGCGTCGAACCACGATGCAAGCGACGGCGCGATGCCGGTCTTGTAGTCGATGATGGCAAGCGCGTCGCCGATGGCGTCGATGCGATCGATGCGAACGTCGAACGAAACGTCGGCGAGCGTGAGCACCGCCGGGTGCTCGATGCCGACAACGGCAAACGGCGGCCGCGGCAGCTCTTGCCCCTCGATCCAGGATCGGAGCAGCGTAAAGAGCCGACCTGCTTCGCCCTGAGCGACCAACGGCTCCAGCGCGCGCCAGCGGGTGGGCTTGAGGGCGCGTCCTGCGGCATTGATCGCACGCTCGAGTTGCATCGCGAGCCGGGTTTCATCAAGTTGCGTGAGCGCCTGATGATCGCCAACCTCGCGCCAGAATGCGGCCAGCGCGGCATGCACGAGAATTCCGCGCTCGCTCGCGGTCAGGCCGGTGATCGCGGCAGGCCAAGGCTCGACGTCCAAACGACAGCTGCCGATCGCCTTGAACGGGCAGTCGCCTTGCGCCTCGACGATGCGCGCACCGCCCGGCACGCGTTCGCCCGACCGGAGTGGAGGCGCGCGGTAATCGGCGATGGCTTCACGCTCCGGCGCCGCCGCATGAATGGCGCGCGCGTACGAAGCCGGCGCGGGGTCGCCGGTGTACAACGGAAATCGCAACTCCTCGATCATGCGCGATGGCCCCCGCGGATGGTCGTCGACGTTCCGCGCGTAACTGACGACGACCTCGGGCGCGCTGTGCAACAGGCTCGCCGTTAATGCCCGGGCGAAACGCAGCTCGCGTGCGGCCGACGATCGCGGCACGTCGTGCGCCCGCTGCCACGACAACGGCAGAAGGGGATTCGGTTCCGGTGCCTGCGGCCAGCGGTCGCCTGACAATCCCGCGATCCACAAACGATCGAACGGCAAGCCCGCCGCCTCGAGCACGCCGAGGATCTGAACCGGCGCAGCCGTCGTTTCCGGCTGGAATAGCGTCGCATTGGCGAATGCGCGCAACGCGACGACCGCGTCATGGACTCGCATCCGATCCTCGACCTGCGCGAGCCCCGCGAATTGCGCCAGCAACTCTTCCCACGCATTGCGCGTCTGCTGCTCAGCGCTGTCGAGTGGGCGCGTGCCGGGCCATCCAACCGCGACAAGAAGACTCCGCCAGATGTCGGTCCAGGCGCGGGGCGACGCCGCCGACGGCGCCGCATCGTTCGCTCGCCGCAAGCGATCGCCCAATCCGGGATCGACGGCGGCAAGCTCGGCGCGGACATCGGCCAGCGAAACCTCGCGTCGTCCGCCTTCGATCCACGACTTTTCCAGCGCGGCGCGGCGCGGCCATTGCGATACCGCATCGGGCAAATAGGGTGAGCGGAGCAGGACCGCCGCTCGCCCGAGCGGCAGCGGCGCGCCGGCCCATTCGATCAAGTCGAGCGCGGTGCCGACCAGCGGAACACGCGCGAGACTTGCGCCTAGCGAGACGTTGTAGGGTCGTGGCGACCCTTCGTGGCCCGGTAGCTGCAGCGCCGAACACAGCATGTCGTCGGCGAGCGCGCGAACTTCGTCGGTGCGCGACGCCAAGTCGAGCACGGCGATGCCGATCGCGGCGCCGGGGCGGGCCAGCGCCTCGGTCCGCGCCCACGCAAGCGCGCTCCGAAGCTCGTCGCCCGGCGATGCGGCGCTCGCGTGCATCACCCGCGATGGCGCCGGCGCAAGCGTGTCGACGCGCGTCAACTTCGCGCCATGGTGTGCGAGCGCGGCCACGAGCCGTTCTTGTTGCGGCGACATCTCGACGAATCCCGCGAGCACGATGTCGAGGTCGCGCCACGCCGCCACGGCGGGCGCCGCGCGCGCGAGCGAATCGGCGATCGACGCGGTGTCGATCGCGTCCATGCGTCCGATGCGAGCGTGAAACCGCTCGGCCCAGCGCGCGAACGCCGCCGGATCTTCACCGACATCGCGCTGCCACCCGCGCCAACTCTTGCCGCCGGCGCCCCAGGACTTCAGCAGCGCCCAGGCATCGGTCGCCAATGCCGCGGCTCCGCCCGGATCGAACAGCGGTGCGCCGTCCTCGACGACGATGCGTTTCCAACACCAATCAGCGGCGGTCGCGTCGAGTCGCCGCGCGATCGAAGGTAGCGCGTCGCATGCCAGCACATCGCTCCACAGCGCGTCCTGCCACGCGGTCCAAGGAAGCGCGCGCACCGCCGGCCACGCCCGATGTCCGGCAGCGCGCTGATCGGCGTCGTAGCGCGCCACGAGCGCGCGCGCGAGGCGCTTGTTGGGCGTGACCACGGTGGATCCGGCGGCGAGCGCCGCAAGAACGCGGGGTTCGAACATGCGGCGGCGGTTGGCACACGCGCGAGGCGGACGCGCATGCGTGAATTGCAACGCCGTGAATGTAGCAGAACCGGCACGCGGCCTCGCGGCGACACGAAGTGGCACCCGCCGCGGATCGCGCGCGGATGTGCCGGCCGGCGACAGGCTGGCCCGTTAAAGGCTAGTCGCTATTCGAACCGTTGCCGGGATCGTGCGCAACGGTGAGAGGAATGAACATCGGCTTGGGTGAATCGGTCGCGAGACCGGACAACAGCGGGCTTTCCATCAGGTCCGACAATTGCGCGTCGAGGCGCTTGCCGAGGCCCTTGTATTCGCCGCACCAATCGTCGTCACGCACGTGCGGCCAGACGCCTTCAATCATGTGCGGCTTGGTGTTTTGCGGGCTCAGCATCGGCGCCATTCGGCGGCACTGGCCCCACGTCGTCGACTTCGTTTCCTTGGACATCGACGCGTTGCGATCGAAGTATTGGCAGGTGCGGCAGCGTTCCATGATTTTCTTCCGTCTACCTTGCGATGACGCTAGTGAATGACCGCTGCGATGAAGCCTGCGGGCGTGGGTGGCGCGACGTACGGGCGATGCCGGCGCCGCGTCGCGCGGGCTTCGGCTCCGCCGCGCCGCGCCGCGGCAATTGCAACGCCAAGACGGCGCCCGTCGATCGTCCCGCCGCGCACTGCGCGGCGAGGGAAATCGGCGTGCCGCCGCGTGTGGCGCCGCCCGGTTTTCCGGGCGCTGGACAAAAGAACGGCCGCCGACCGCATCGCTGTTTGCAGTGAATTAATAGAACCGGCGGCCGCAAACCGGTGATTGAATTCTTGGTCAGGCCGCCATTTGTGCCACGGCGCGGACGAGCTCGGCCGGGACGTCTTGGACTCTGCGGTGCACCGTGGGCGCGCCGCCATCGAGCATCGACTTGAGTTCGCGGTCGGCTTGCGCGGCTTCGTGCTCGAGCGCGGCGTCGTATGCCTGCCGCGCGTCCGGTTGCGACAACACGTCGTAGGCGGCGTGGATCCGCCGGACCAGTCCGGAAAGGTCCTGTCCGGCGTCGGTCGAACCGTATTGCAGGCGCTCGACCAATCTCAAGTACGCCGCCTCGATGCGAACGTCGTCCGCGCAGGGCGGAATCTCCAGATAGTCGTAGTGCGTGTAGTTCACGTCGATCTCCTGTCGGGTCCAGCGTTTGTATTTGTGTGACGGTCCACCCATGAGCAGCAACCGTGCCACGCGCGGACGCCGTTGGTCGGCATTGCGCTAACTACTTGAACCGGCAGGGAGTGGCACGTGCTTGCGCGCGCGTTTGTTCACCACGAACGATCGCGGCGGCACGTTTGTAACCTACTGCGCACGCCGCAACGACGAAGGTCAAATGACTGCGAGCGGCGCGGCGCGATGCGGTGGCGGGAACGCGGCGTCGAGTACCGCGAGCATTTCGCGCGAAAGCGTGATATCGGCGGCCTTGCGATTCTCGTGCACGTGCAGTGGATTCGACGCCTTGGGAATTGCGATGACGTCGGGACGCTGAAGGAGCCATGCGAGCGCGACCTGCGCCGGCGTTGCGCCGGCCGCTTGCGCGATGGCGGAGAGCTTGCGGTGGGTCAGAAGAACACCCTGCCCGACGGGCGTGTACGCCATGATCGGAATGCGATGCTCGCGGCAAAGATCGGCCAAGCGCCATTCGACGCCCCGCTCGCCCAGGTTATAAAGCACCTGGTTGGCCGCGCAGCGTCGGCCGTCGGGCAGTGCGAGCAGCTCTTGCATGTCGTCGACGTCGAAGTTCGACACGCCCCAACGCAGGATCCTGCCGTCGCGGCGCAATCGCTCGAACGCGCCGACGGTTTCGGCGAGCGGGATGCGCCCGCGCCAATGCAGCAGATAGAGGTCCAGGCGATCGGTGGCGAGCCGCTTCAGGCTGCGATCGCACGCCGCCCGCATGCCTTTGGCACCGGCGTTCTGCGGGTACACCTTGCTCACGATGAACACCTGGTCGCGCCGGCCGGCGATTGCCTCGGCGATCAATTCCTCCGCGCCGCCGTCGCCGTACATTTCGGCGGTATCGACGAGCGTCATCCCGAGATCGAGGCCCGAGCGGAGCGCCGCCAACTCGTCTGCGCGATGGCGGCGCTGCTCGCCCATCCGCCAGGTGCCGAGACCGAGCGCGGGGACCCGACCGTCGTCCGGTAAGGCGACGGTCGGCAACGCGGAGCGCGCGGATCCAGGCATGCGCCAAGAGTACCGCGCGAGGCGTCCGAGCTCCAGATACAATTCAGGCATGCCGCTCGATGTCGATTCCGGTGCCACCTCCCGACGCGTCGTTCGCGCCGCGTGCCCGCACGATTGCCCCGACACGTGCGCGATGCTGGTGACGGTGGAGCATGGCAAGGCCATCGCCATTCGCGGCGATCCGGACCATCCCACGACCGGCGGCGCGCTGTGCACGAAGGTCGCGCACTATCTCGATCGCACCTACTCGCCCGGCCGCGTGCTGTATCCGATGCGTCGTGTCGGCCGCAAGGGTGAAGGGCGCTTCGCGCGCATCGGCTGGGACGAGGCGCTCGACGAAATCGCGACGCGCTTTGCCGACATTGCCGCCTCCGCGGACGGGCCGCAGGCGATCGTGCCTTACAGCTACTGCGGCACGATGGGCCTGTTGCAAGGCGCGTCGATGGACCGCCGGTTTTTCCATCGCCTCGGCGCCTCGCTGCTCGACCGCACGATCTGCGCAACCGCCGGCAAGGTGGGCTGGGCCGCCGTGATCGGCGCGTCGATCGGGATGGACGTCGAGCAATACGAAAACAGCCGGCTGATCGTCATCTGGGGCAGCAACGCCGTCACGTCCAACCTGCATTTCTGGAGCCGCGCGCAGGAAGCCAAGCGCCGCGGCGCGCGACTCGTCGCGATCGACCCGTATCGCAGCTTGACCGCGGAAAAATGTCACGAGCACATCGCGCTGCTTCCTGGGACCGATGCCGCGCTGGCCTACGGGCTGATGCACGTATTGATCGCCGAAGGCCTTGTCGACCACGACTACGTCGATCGCTACACGACCGGATTCGAGGCGTTGGCCGCTCGCGCGGCCGAATGGACGCCCGGGCGCGCCGCCTCAACCTGCGGCATTCCGGTCGAGCAGGTGCTGCGCCTCGCGCGCGACTACGCCACGATCAAGCCGGCGGCGATCCGCCTCAATTACGGCATGCAGCGTGTCTATGGCGGCGGCAACGCGGTGCGCGCGGTCGCCTGCCTGCCGGCGCTGATCGGCGCATGGCGTGACCCTGCCGGCGGCGCGCTGCTGTCGTCGTCGGGCACCTATCCAGTCGATTCGTTTGCACTCGAGCGGCCCGATCTAATCGCCGGCGCGCCGCGGACGATCAACATGTCGACGATCGGCGATGCATTGCTCGACGCCCGCGATCCGCCGATTCGCGCGATCTATGTCTACAACTCGAACCCGCTCGCGGTGGCGCCCGATTCGAGCCGCGTGGCCAAGGGCTTTGCGCGCGACGACCTGTTTTGCGTCGTCCACGAGATCTTCCAGACCGACACCGCCGATTACGCCGATATTCTGCTGCCCGCGACCACGCAGCTCGAGCAGACCGACATTCACAGCAGTTATGGGCATCTCTACGCGGTGGCGAACAACCCGGCGATCGCGCCGCTCGGCGAGGCGTTGCCCAATACCGAGGTTTTCCGCCGCCTGGCTGCGAAAATGGGATTCGACGAGCCGTGCTTCCGCGACAGCGACGACGATCTCGCGCGGCAAGCGTACGTCGTCTCCGATCCGCGAGTCGCGGGCATCGACTGGGAAACGCTCAAGGCCAGGGGCTTCCAGCGTCTCGCCGTGCCCACAACCTACGCCC
>CATPAO010000143.1 GCA_955652025.1 Casimicrobiaceae bacterium | reverse complement strand
CCCCGCGATCCTCCGATACTACCGCGGAGGCGACGCGACCACGGACCGCGACGCGTGAGGCGCCCGACGGGCGGTCAGGGATGGCAGCCGGAAAGCGGGAGCGCAAGCGCCTGCAGCACATCGCCCGTCGCCGCGTTCTGAACGAAGGCGATCAGCGTCGGCGACGTACCGGCCTCGGCGGGCCGCGCGAAGCGTGCCGTGAAGGGGGTCGCATCGCCGGTCCCGGGCGCCGTCTTGAGCGCGCGGACGACGCGATCATGCGTCAACAGCACGCCCTTGTTCTCGCCGGCCTTGATATCGGAGACAAGCCCGCTATCGACGTACGCGATCGAAAGCGTCGCGTGCAGGCGCGCGGTCGGATCGCCCACACGGCTCCCGGCGGTCGCGACGACGTCCGCGCCCTCCACGGTCGCCGACAGCTCGATCGTGGCGCCGGCCGGCTTGCCGGCCAGGCGTTCCAGCGTCGATTGCGGCATGACGCGACGGGCGGCGGAGAATTCGTGTCCCTGCAGCAGGATCTGCGGCGTGACGACGAACGTACCGCCGTTGGCGCGCATCGCCGCGTATTGGCGTTCGGTCCACGCGGGCGATCCGAAGCGGTCGATCCAGCCCAATCGATCCCAATAGTCGACATGAAACGCGAGCGCGAGCGGGCCGTTGGCGTCCGTGGTGCGCGGGAAATTCGCCGACAGCCAGCGATCGGCCGGCGGGCAGCTGTCACAGCCTTCCGACGTGAAAAGCTCGACCAGCGGAACGGTCGTTGCGCCGCTCACAACGCGGCAGCCGCCGGGATTCGCGTCGGCCGATGCGATGACGCCCGCCAACATCGCGCCGGCGAAAGCGGACAACATTCGCATGCTGTGCATCGTCATCGGTCGTGATTGCAGCGCGGATTCTTACGCGAAATCTCGCGCAAAATCTTACTGTGCTACGATCGCCGCTCGCTTCCGTTCGCTCGCACGAGGAGACGCCATGGGCATCATGGGCATCATCTGGATGATCGTCATCGGTTTCATCGTCGGCGCGCTGGCGCGATTCTTCTACCCCGGCGCCGTTCCGATGGGATTCTGGCTGACAGCCGCCCTCGGGATCGGCGGCTCGCTGGTCGGCGGCATCATCAGCAGCGTACTCTTCAGGTCAGCCGAGGGCAAATTTCATCCAGCCGGTATCTTGCTGTCGATCGTCGGCGCGCTGATCCTGCTCTATGCGTACTTGAATTTCATCAAATAGGTTTGCGCGTCGCATGATTGACCTGGCGGCGCTCGAGGCCGCGGCGAAGGTCGTCTACGCGGCGATGCCGCCGACGCCGCAATATCGGTGGCCGCTCCTGTCCGCGCGCGCCGGGCGCCAAGTCTGGGTGAAGCACGAGAACCACACGCCCACCGGCGCATTTAAGGTGCGCGGCGGTCTCAATCTCGTCGCCGCGCTGGCGCAACGTACGCCGCGAATCCCCGGCATCATCAGCGCGACACGCGGCAACCACGGCCAGAGCCTCGCGTATGCCGCGCAGCGGCATACCATGCCTTGCACGATCGTCGTTCCGCATGGCAATTCGCGCGACAAGAACAACGCGATGCGCGCGCTGGGTGCCGTGTTGATCGAGCACGGTCGTGATTTCGACGAAGCGCGCGAGTATGCCGGAATGCTGGCGCGAGAACGTGCGCTGCGATTTGTCGGACCTTTCGAGCCCGAGCTGGTCGCCGGCGTGGGAACATACGCGGTCGAGTTGTTCCGCGCCGTCCCGGACCTCGACACCGTATTCGTGCCGATCGGCTGCGGATCCGGCATCTGCGGGCTGATCGCGGCGCGCGACGCGCTTAAGCTAGCCACGCGCATCGTCGGCGTCGTGTCCGCCAACGCCAACGCGTATGCGCAATCGTTTCGACAACGGAAGCACATCGAAACCGCGACGGCGGTGACGCTGGCCGACGGGATGGCGGTGCGCGTCCCGGTGCAAGCGGCGCTCGAAGCTATCTGGCGCGGCGCGCACGATGTCGTCGAAGTGACCGACAGCGAAGTGGAAGCGGCGATGCGCGCGTACTACGACGATACGCACCAGGTCGCGGAGGGCGCCGGCGCCGCGCCGCTCGCGGCGCTCTTGCAGGATCCCGTTCGCGCGGGCGGCAAGACCGCGGTCATCCTCTGTGGCGGCAACGTCGACCGCGAGCTTTACGCCAACGTCATCGGCGCGGCCCTTTGACGCGCTCGGCAACGTCTCAGGTCGCGAAATCCGCCGCCGGACCGAGGATCTGCTCGCGCAACTCGCGGTAGCGCGGCAGCTGCGGCGGATAGACGCAGATGTATTTCACTTGCGCCGCCTGCAGGCAGCGTTGCTTGATGATCTCGAGCTTCTGGTCGCGCGGATTGATCAACTGATCGGGTTCCCGGGCGTCGACGATGGCGACGATCGTCATGTCGCGATCGCAGACGACGAAGCCGACGTGCTGGTTGGCGATCTTGCGAAACGCGCGGAGGCGCTCCATCCCCTGCGGGCCGATCTTGACCTGAAGCACGTCGGCCAGCCGGATCCGGGCAAAGATTTCATGCCGCGGAAAGGCGGCCTTCAGAAGGAGGAAAACGGTCCCTTCGGCCTTCGACAGGAAACGGGACCGGAGCAGATAGAGGCCCGGAACCTCGGCCGAGGACAAAAGCCGCGTCGTTTCGCCCTCGGTCCACTGCGCCATCGTGTTCGGCGCGTCTCCGTTGATCGACACGGTGCCGCCCGAGGCGCGGCTTCTGCGCACGAGCCCCGCGATGATGGCGGCAGCGAGGAGCGCGATCGCCAGTCCGAACACGATGCCAGAAGTCATTCGACGCTCGATCCCCTGCATCGGCCCACCGCGCGGACCCCGCCGCCACGGCCTTTGCATAACCCTTGTTTTTTGCGGGGTTACGGCAATCTCTTCATTAGTCTAATGCATTTCTTTTCGCGGATGCACCTTGATACGCTCGCTTCCGCGCCGACGAAACGCAATCGTGGGACGAAATGCGACACCTTCGACACCGCAATTTCCATAAACAAAGGCCCGGTTGCCCGGGCCTTTGCCTT
>CATPAO010000142.1 GCA_955652025.1 Casimicrobiaceae bacterium | reverse complement strand
TGGAAGGTGCGCATGCTACTTCGGGCGGCTCGCGCGGCGGCAGATAGCGGTTGACCGGACGATAGCCGAGATCGTCGAGCAGGCCGAAGCCACCGCGCTCGGCGGTCATCCGCGCCACACTCGAAGCGGGATCGTCGAAGTCCCCGAAAAAGCGCGCGTGCGTGGGACATGCGAGCACGCACGCCGGCTGGCGTTCCGCTTCCGGCAGCGTCTGGTCGTAGATGCGATCGACGCATAGCGTGCATTTTTTCATCGTGCCGGACTCGCGGTCGAGCTCGCGCGCGCCGTACGGACACGCCCACGCACAGAGGTTGCAGCCCATGCACTTGTCCTGGTCGACCAGCACGATGCCGTCGTCGCGCTTGTACGACGCGCCGGTCGGGCAGACAGTGACGCAATCCGCATCCTCGCAATGCAAGCACGACATCGGAAAGTTGATCGTTTTGCTGTGTGGAAATTCGCCGACCTCGTAGTGCCGCACGCGGTTCAACCAGACGCCCGACGGCGCGGCGCCGTACGGCGCGTAGTCGGACAGCGGGCCGCTGATCGCCGAAGCGCCGTTCCATTCCTTGCAGGCGGTCGCACAGGCGTGGCAGCCGACGCAGGTGTCGAGATCGATCACTAAACCGAGCTTCATCGCCGCGTCGTCCAGCGGAGCACGTCGGGTCGAGCGAGGCGACCACCATATTCGGCCACCGGCGCGAACTGCGGCCACACGCCGGTCTCGTGCGGTGCCGCTTTCGTCACCTTGACGCGCAAGTCGAACCACGCGGCCTGCCCGGTCACCGGATCCGAATTCGTCAAGCGGCGCGCGTCGTCGGCGCTTTGCGGCAGCAACTCCGAAATCAAATGATTGAGCAGAAAGCCCGCCGTCGCTTCGGACGCGTCGGCGGCGAGGCCCCATGCGCCCGCCTGCTTGCCGACGGCGTTCCAGGTCCAGACGGTGTTCGGCTCGACACCCTCCATCGTCCGCAGCCGGCACCGGATGCGGCCATGGTGCGACTCGACCCACACCCAGTCATCGTCGGCCAGACCCTGCTTTTGCGCCGAGCCGCGATTCATGTACAGGCAATTCGCGGCGAGAATCTGCCGCAGCCACGCATTTTGTGCGTCCCACGAGTGGTACATCATCATCGGCCGCTGCGTGATCGCGTGGAACGGGTACGCGTCGTGCGAGACGCGCGCGCTTTCGAGCGGCTCGTACCAAAAGGGCAGCGGATCGAAGTAGGTCGCGAGCCGCTCGCGGTCGACTGCCGATGTTGGCTTCGGCCCCGCGTAATCGCCGCGACCGGCGAGGCGGAACTTCTGCAACGGCTCCGAATAGATCTGCATGATGACCGGCACAGGCGGCGTGCCGAACAACGCGTGCTTTTCCGCGAACTCGAGATAGTCCCTGTTCGCGAACCGGTAGTAGCGCATGTTCTCCGGGAGACGGTACGCGAAGAACGACTGGTTCTCGATGTATTTTTCCCATTGTTTCGGATTTGGCGCGCCGCGCAAATGCGACTGCCCGTCCTTACCGCGCCAACCGGCGAGAAAGCCGATGCCGGGCAGCTTTTCGTAGTTGACGATGAAGTCCTTGTAATCGGCGAATTTGCGCGAGCCGTCGGCGCGCGTGAACGCGGGAAACCTGAGCCGCAACGCGAGCTCGACCAAGACTTCCTGGAACGGCCGCACGTCGCGGTCGAGCGCAACGATCGGATGCCGGATCGCGTCGGCCGCGGCGTCGGGCTCGGAAATCGGACGATCGAGCAACGAAATCGTGTCGTAGCGCTCGAGGTACGTCGTGTCCGGCAGCACGAGGTCGGCGAAATTCACCGTCTCGGAGCGGAACGCATCGACGACGACCAGGAACGGGATCGCGTAGTCGCCGGTCGCGTCCTTGCGCTTCAACATCTCGCGCACGCCGCCGGTGTTCATCGTCGAATTCCACGCCATGTTGGCCATGAACAGCAGCAGCGTGTCGATCGAATAGGGATCGCGATTCGCGGCGTTCGTGATCACCATGTGCATCACGCCATGCGACGACAGCGGCGATTCCCACGAATAGGCGCGATCGATCCGCAGCGGCCGCCCGTCGGCGTCGATCACCAGCTCTTCGGGCTTGGTCGGATTGCCGTTCGGCATGCGTTTGAGCGGCGTGTTGGGAGCGAAGATGACCGCAGGATCGTTCTCGGGCAGCGAGCGCAATGGAATCCGGCGCGGATACGGCGTGCGCGCGCGGAAGTTGCCGGGGCCGTCGAGCGCGCCCAGCAGCATCTGGATCAGATGCAGCGCGCGGCACGTCTGGAAGCCGTTCGAGTGCGCCGCAATGCCGCGCATCGCGTACATCGCGACCGGCCGCCCGACGACGCTCTCATGCGTTTGCCCCCACATGTCGGTCCAGCGGATCGGCAGCTCGACTGTTTCGCGAAACGCGACGTGGGCCATTTCGCGCGCGAGGCGGCGGATCGTCTCGGCGGCGACGCCACATTGCGGCGCGACCTGTTCCGGCGAATACGTTGGGTCGAGATAGCGCTCCGCCGCGAGCGACAACACGGTTCTGGCGCTGCGCCCGTCGGCGAGCGGCTGCGAGCCGAACAGCGCCGGCCGAATGTCGGCGGCCAGCGCATCGACCAGCGTGCCGGTCGTCTCGTCGTAGGCGAGCGGATTGCCGGCCGTGTCGCGCGCGAACAGACCGTCGTCGGACGTACCCGGCGCGTCGATCACGAGCCAGGGCGCGTTCGTGTTGCGGGACAGGAACGCGAAGTCGATCGTGCCCTCGGATAACAGCACGTGCACGATCGCCAGCGCGAGCAGACCGTCGGTGCCCGGCCGGACCGGAATCCATTCGTCGGCGATCGCGGAATACCCGGTGCGCACCGGATTGATCGAGACGAACTTGGCGCCGTGCCGTTTCAGCTTCTCGAGCCCGATCTTGATCGGATTCGACGAATGGTCTTCCGCCACGCCCCACAGCAGAAAATATTTGGCGTGGTCCCAGTCCGGCGTGCCGAATTCCCAGAACGAGTAGCCGATCGTGTACAGGCCCGCGACCGCCATGTTGACCGAGCAGAAGCCGCCGTGCGCCGACCAGTTCGGCGTGCCGAACTGCTGCGCCCACATGCCGGTCAGCGCCTGCATCTGGTCGCGACCGGTGAAAAAAGCGAGCTTCGCGGGGTTGGTTGCGCGGATC
>CATPAO010000141.1 GCA_955652025.1 Casimicrobiaceae bacterium | reverse complement strand
GCGTGGGCGCGAGTCCGAGTTGCGCCGCGTAGCCCTGCGCGTCGATGCCGCGGGTGATCCGCGCGGCCAAGCGCGGCAGGCCGCCGAACAACCGCAGGCTACCGCCGATTTCCGCCACCAGCGCGTCGGGCGGCGCGAGGCTCGCTTGCGGCGTGAAGCGAAGCGCCCACGTGGCGAGTTGCGCGAGCGCGTGCGCTTCGGTGGCGGGGTCGCGGTCGCGCAGGACGATATCCGGCGCGAGCGCCAATGCCGTGGCGATCGACTGGCCGCGACGGATGCCCGCGTCACGCGCGGCGGTGTTCGCCGCGACGACATGCGGCGCGTTGCCGCCGCTCGCGACGACGAACCGTCGCGTCGCGTCTTCGCCGGTCCACGCGCGCGCGAAGACGTCGAGCGGAAGCGAAGGAAAGAGGAGGGCGGCCCAGAGCATTGCTTCCCCTCGACCCTCACTTCCAGATCAGGTCCTCCGAATAGCCGAGCTCCGCCAGTTCCGCAGCGCGCAGATGCGCCTCGTTCGCGCAGAAGAACTCGTCCAATTGCGGCGGCTTGACCTTGGTGCCGGCGAGCATCGCGTGCGCTTGTCCGCGATGATGGATCTGATGCTGGAACAGGTGCGCGAGCAAGCGCGTTGCCGGTTCGGTTTGGATTCCCATGCGACGCATTACCGGTATCGGCAAGTCGAGCTCTGCATCGGTCAACGATAGACACGCCGCGACCAGCCGCCGGTCGGCGCGGCGTTGTGCGGTTGTCAGTTCCGCGCAGGTTTCGCAGGGCTCTTCCGGGTCGAAAAAACGGTCCGGCTCGCGATTGGGCTCGCGGCCTGCGAGCGCGCGCTCCAGCGCGTCGATGTAATACCAGTCGACGGTGACGATATGATTGAGCGTGGCCTTGAGCGATGGAAAGAAGCTCATGCGCGGCGCGACGAAATCGGATTGCGACAACTTTGCGCACGCGGTCTGCAGCCGGTGGTTCGCCCACGCGTTGTTGTACGCCATCGTGGCGAAGTGATGAGACAGTGGGGATGCCATGCGAATCCTCGTGAAAGTCAATGCGTCGCGGGCGCGCGGCGCAACGCGACCTTCGCAGAGGGCTCCGCAAGATCGATCACGACCGGCTGCGGCAATTCGGCGCCGCGGCGCTTCAGCACGCGCACGGTCAGCTTGCCGAAGCGCGCGGAGAGACCAAGCCGCAGCGGCGCCGCGGTGGCGCTCGCGCGTTGTCCCGGGCGCCGCCACAGCACACCCCAGGTGCGGCCTTCGCGCGCCGCCACTTGCAGCCGGCGCAACACGCGCTCGTCGTGGCCGGCGAGCCAGGCGAACGCGGCGCCGCATTCCGGCGCGCGCAACGCTTGCTCGTACGCCCACAGCGCATCTTTCGGATCGGGGCACCGAACGACGTAGAACCGCGCGAGATCGAGCCCCGCGGCCGTGAGCGCGGGGGCATAAGGTCGATGCGGCGGCGCGACCCAGACGACGTCCTGCCCTCGCGCCTGGATGCCGGCGAGCGCCGGCAGCGTGAGCTGCAGCTCGCCGATGCCTTCGCGTTCGAGCAGCACTTCGGTGAGCGCGCCCTGCGGCCAGCCGCGGCCGGGAAGGGCTGCATCGAGCGCCGCAAAACCGGACGGCAACGTCGCGGGCTCCGGCGCGCAATCGTCGCCGCGCCAGATCGCGGGATGGGAGAGCAGCGTTGCGAGCGCGGCATTCATCGGCGAGACTTCGCGCGAAAATCCGCGCACGAGGAGCACATCATCACAAGCTGCGTCCATCGAACGGCACGACCGTAAGACGCGATCGATCGGTCCTTCACAGCGTCTTACGCACGATGGCACCGCCGTCACCGTCCTCGTGCAGGATCGCGAAGCCGGACGACAGGTAGAGCGAAAGAGGGCCGCAGTGATTCGCGGCTTCGGTCGTCGCGTCGAGTCGCGCGTAACCCTCGACGAACGCGAACCCGTCTTGCCGATAGCCGTCGCATGCGGCGTCGAGCAGCCGCCGCGCGATGCCCTGGCGACGGAACGGCTTGGCGATCACGAAGCAGGCGATGCTCCCGATCCGCGCCGCGTCGGGCCCCCATTCGTCACGCAGCGCCGGGATGCTGACTTTCGGCGTCGCGTTGCACCAGCCGACCGGCTTGTCGGCGACGTAGGCGAGATAGCCTTGCAGTTCCCCGGCGGCGATCAGCTTGTCCACCGCGGCGCGATTTTCCGCCGCCGTCCACTGGTCCCACGGCTTCACCTCGGGCGGCGCCCACAGGCAATGGCAATAGCACGACGCCCACCGCGGGTTGTCGGCGAACGCGTCGCCGTCGAAAAAGGCGAAGTAGTCGGCGCGCGCGCGCGGCGTGAGCGGCCGGATCGCGACTTCTGCAGTCATGGCTTTTTCTTCGGCAGCCAGTACGGCGTGCCGTCCTTGTGCGCCGGGTAATGGCCATCCTCGGTTTCGACCCACACCAGGTCATCGTCGGGATAATACGAGTTGTCGCCGGGCACGCGCGAGCCCATGATCAGATAGCGTGCCGGCTTGTCCGAGCGATTGACGAAGTGGTGCGCGTCGCGGACGCCCGCCTTGAAGCCGACACACATGCCGGGTGTCATCGTCATCTCGCCGGCGCTCATCCGCAGCACGAGCTCGCCCTCGAGCAGGTAGAGAAATTCATCGTTCTGCGTGTGCCAATGCCGCAGCGCCGATTGCCCGCCCGGCTGCAACGTTTCGAGATTGACGCCGAACTGCGTGAGACCGAACGGGTCGCCCAGCCGGCGCCAATCCGACGTGCCCATCCGCGATTGAAACGGCTCCGGGTAGCCGCCGCCGGACTCGGTCTTCACGTCGAGCACAACGAGGGGAGCGGGAGTAGTCATGACGGCTTCCCTTTAATCAATTTGGATCCCCGCCCCCGATCGCGGTCGAGGGCAGCTTTCGCGGGGATGACGCAGTCGTTGCCAATGCCCCCGTCATTCCCGCGCACGCGGGAATCCATTTTTTGTGACTCTGGCCCTCATGATCCCCGCGGCTACGGCTGTCCCATTTTCGCCATCCGTCGCTGCATCTCTTCCATCGACACATCCTCTTTGTGCGTGCCGATAGACCACACGTGGCCGAACGGATCGACGAGCGTGCCGGTGCGGTCGCCGTAGAACTGATCCTCCACCGGCCGCTTCACCGTTGCGCCGGCGGCCACCGCCTGCGCGAAGCGCGCGTCGACATTTTCGACGTACACCATCAAGCTGACGGCAGCACCGCCCAACGTCTGCGGGCCGACGTAGCCACCGTCCGGCATCTCGTCGGCGAGCATCACCGGCGAATCGCCGATCTTCACTTCGGCGTGCATCAGCTTGCCCCCGGGGCCGGGAAAGCGCATCAGCTCGACGGCGCCGAACGCCTTTTTGTAGAACTCGAGCGCAGCCGCCGCATTCTTGACGATCAGGTAGGGTGTCACCGAGTGATAGCCGGTGGGAATGGCTTGGACCATGGATCGCTCCTTTTGACGAAGTGACGACGAGAGCGGCGCGAAAATTTCCGCGCCGTGGAAAAGCCGGACGCGGATCAGCGCGCCTGGCGGATGGAAGTTCGCTTACGAGTGGTGCGCTTGCGCTCCGCCGTGTATTTCCACCACGGCCGGGCCGGCGCGCCGTCGACAAACCGCACGGCGGCGATGAACGTGTCGAGCACGCAGGGATCGTGGCGCGCGCCGGTGACGCGATTCAACGCGTCGTAGAGCACGTAGGGATTGCGTCCGGCCAGCTCGTGCGGCGCGCGCACGCCGATGCGCCGCAGGTCCGCAGCGATGGACTTGCCGACGTTGGGGAGGTCTTCGAGCGCGATCACGCGCGTGCGGTCGATTTTCATGGCAATCACCATCCATTGTTCCGGCGCACGATGCCGACGCCGATGCCCTCGATCGCGAGCACGGTGCGCTTGGGGTCGACGACGATCGGCGCGAATGCGGGATTTTCGGCGACGAGCAACACTTCACGCCCGCGACGTTGCAGGCGTTTGACCGTGACTTCGTCGCCGGAGATTCCGGTCAGGCGCGCAACGACAATCTGTCCGGAGCGGGCCTCGCCGGTCTTGTGCACGGCCAAGAGGTCGCCGTCGAGAATGCCGGCATTCTGCATCGACAGACCTTTGACGCGGAGCAGATAATCGGCGCGTGGCCTGAAGAGATCGGGATCGACGCGGTAATGCGCCTCGATGTGCTCGGCGGCCAGCAGCGGGTGGCCGGCGGCGACGCGGCCCACGAGCGGCAGCACGCCCTGCACCGGCATGCCAGGCAGTGACTTGAGCTTCAATCCGCGCGACGCGCCGGGCTGGATTTCCAGCACGCCCTTTTTCTCCAGCGCGCGCAGATGATCCTCGGCCGAGCTGGGGGTCGAGAAACCCAGGCCGGTCGCGATTTCAGCCCGGGTGGGCGGGCGGCCGGTCGTCTCCAGGTGGCTGCGAATCCAGTCAAGAATCTGGCGCTGGCGCGCGGTCAGCGCGGGGCTTTCGGCGGGCGACCGGGAACGGGTGGCGACGGCAAGGCGCGAACGGGGCGGCATTCCGATACCGTATGGATATGCGGTACACGGATTATAGACGGCCGGCGGCGGCGGTCAAGTCCGATTTTTTCGCCGATTTTTTCGAATTAACCGGCCCGATGAAACACGCGCGGGTGGGCCGGCCGTCGCCAGTTACAGTAACTCTGATTTTCCGAATTAGCCGGCGCTAACGAAATCGGCGCGGCATGTATTCCGAATCGACCGCACGGCGTCCCGCTCGTTCGTCCGCCGATCGCAGCAACGACGCCCGAAACGGCTATCCCGAAACGTGAATGACGTCGCGCACCACGGGATAGATGCTCCCGCTCCAGCGGCGGCCGCTGAAAACGCCGTAGTGTCCGACGCCTGCCTGCACGTAGTGCGTCCGCATGTAGGGGCGCAGGCCGGTGCACAGGTCGTGCGCGGCGAGCGTCTGGCCGAGCGAGCAGATATCGTCGCGCTCGCCCTCGATCGTCAGAAGGGCGGTCCGCGTGATGGACCGCGGGTCGATCGCACGGCCTCGCCATTCGAGGTTCCCTTGCGGCAGCGCGTATTCCTGGAACACGTGCTGGACGGTATCGAGGTAGAACTCGGCGGGAAGATCGGCAACGGCGAAATATTCCTCGTAGAAGGCCCGCGTCGCATTCGCTTTTTCCGTCTCGCCGGTCACCAGATTATCGTAGAGCCCGCGGAATGCCTCGACATGGCGCTCGAGATTCATGTTCATGAACGCGGTGAGCTGCAGAAAGCCGGGATAGACGCGGCGAAACGCGCCCGCGTGTCGCAGCGGTACCACACCGATCAGGTTCTTCTCGAACCATTCGATCGGCTGGTCCGTCGCGAGCTGATTCACTTTGGTTGGCGAGATCCGGCAATCGATGGGACCGGCCATCAGCACCATGCTGGCCGGTGTCGCCGGATGCCCGTCCTCCGACATCAACGCCACCGCCGCGAGCGCCGGGACGCACGGCTGGCACACCGCTAACACGTGCGAGCCCGGACCCATCGCGGCCAGGAACAGGATGATGTGCTCGATGTATTCGTCGAGGCCGAACGCGCCCGCGGAGAGCGGGACGTCGCGCGCGTTATGCCAGTCGGTGATGTACACGTCGTGGTCCGCCAGCATCGTTCGCGCGGTTTCGCGCAGCAGCGTTGCGAAATGGCCGGACATCGGCGCCACGATCAGCACGCGCGGCCCCGGCAGCGGCGAGTCCTTCCTGAAATGCAACAGCGTGCCGAACGGTGTCGCGTGCGCGATCTCCTCGCGCACCGCAACCTCGCGTTCGCCGACGGCGATCGCGTGGATCTTGAAATCGGGACGCCGGTGCGTGAGCGCGGCCAGCGCGAACACCTCGCACGCCGCAGCCAGCTCGCGCACGCCCATGACGTGCGTCGGTCCTGCGACCGCGAGATTGAGCGCGGGAAGCGCCGACTTCGCCAACGTCCGGAGCGGCAGCGTGGCATCGCTTTGCGTTTGGTACGCGTGATAGAGCATCGTGCCTTCGGCCGTCATCGTTTGCATCGGATCATCCCGCCACGCATGCAACTTGCGCGCCAGTCCGAATTTCGCTGGCACGTCGCTTGCAACGGATGCGCGGCGTGCGCTCGCAACCTTTCGCTGCGACCCAGATCGGTGCGCCATCGCACCAGGAGACTCGCACCATGGCCAAGATCGCCACCCTCAGCATCAGCAGCAAGAACTATTCGTCGTGGTCTCTACGAGGATGGCTGCTCGCCAAATTCGCCGGCCTCGAGTTCAAGGAAGTGATGATTCCCCCCGACGACGCCGATGCGCGCAAGGAGCTTCTGCTGTTGTCGCCGTCGATCCTGGTTCCGTGCCTGACGCACGACGGAATCAAGGTGTGGGACACGCTGGCGATCGCCGAGTACCTGAACGAGATCAAGCCGAAGAGCGGTCTCCTGCCGTCGGAACGGGCGGCGCGCGCGCACTGCCGCGCCATTTGCGGCGAAATGCATTCCGGTTTCAGCAGCCTGCGTTCCGCGCTGCCGATGAACCTGAAGCGCGTGTTTCCCGGCCACAAGGTGTGGACGCGCGCCATCGCGGACATCGAGCGCGTGACCGCGATCTGGAAGGAATGCATCGCGACCTACGGCGGTCCGTTCTTGTTCGGCAAGCGAACGATGGCGGACGCGATGTACGCGCCGGTCGCGACGCGCTTCGTGACTTACGACGTCAGGCTCGACCGGCCGTGCACCGCGTATGCGAAACATGCATTGGCGATGCCCGAGATGATCGAGTGGACCGCCGCGGCCAAAAAGGAGGCCGAGGATATCGACGAGCTCGATATGGAATTCTGACCGACGGAGCCGCAACTCATTTCCAGGGCGTGGGCGCCGGAACCGGGCAGGGGCCCTCGACATCGATAGACGTGAAATCGGCCGGAGCCGCGACCTCCAGGTACTCCATGTCCGGCGAATAGTCGAAGAGATAATGAACGATGCCGGGGCGCTGATGGACGCAGTCACCCGCCTCGACGAGCGTCTCAAGGTCGCCATACATGAAGCGCGCCCATCCCTTGAGCATGTAGACGATGTGAAACTCCGCCCCATGATAGTGCCAGCCGGTTCCCTTCTCTGGTGCGGCGTTGGCGCGGACGAGCTGCGCCAGGACCTTTCCTGCGGTGGCCTCGGCCACGCCCAGATCGCGATAAAGGAAGAAATCGCGGAGTCCTTCTTCTTTGAAATCAGTGTCACCGGGCTTCACGTGCGAAAATTTCATCGCCGTCTTGTTCAACATGTGAGCCGCCTCTTCGCTTACGTCGCGATGGAATCGAAGCATGGAACGTTCCAATGCCCACGCGCGGTTGCGGCGAAGCATCGATGGCGCCAGCGCGCGGGCGCTGTTGCGAATAGGGCGAGAGCGGCCCGAGCCCCCGCGCGTCGCGAAAAGGTCGCCCAGCCGGCCGAGTCGTGTTGAGCGACGCACCAGTGGCGTGCGGGCAGCACCGGACTGGAGCAATTCGCGCCTTAGGACGGCCCGGCGGCGCTCATGCGCGTCAGAGCGCGGGCAGTTGGGCGACGCCGACCCAGGTTCGGCGCTCTTGTGAGGCGACGCAGGCTTCGATGAACGCCATCGTGTGCGCACCTTCCTCGATGCGAGGATAAGCGACGGCGGGCGCGGGCTCCCCGAGCGCCAGCGCCATGCGTTCCTGCGCGATCTCGGCGTAGACGTTGGCGAACGCCTCGCGCAATCCTTCCGGATGCCCGCGTGGCGCGCGACCGGCGGCGATGACGTCGCTCGGCAATCCCGGATCACCGCGGCCGACGATTCGCGTCGATTCGCCCTGCGGCGAGACGCGCAGATAGCTCGGCTCGCGGTGCGACCAGTCGAGCATGCCCTTGTCGCCATAGACGCGCAGGCGGATGTCGTTCTCGCCGCCCGCGGCCGCCTGCGTCACGGTGAACGTGCCGCGCGCGCCCCCGTCGAATTCGAGCAGCGCCGACGCATAGTCGACCACTTTGCGGTCGGGCAGCAAGGCGCCGACATCGGCGCATACCCGCGCAACGTTCATTCCGACCGTCGCGCACGCCAGATGCTGCGCGTGGCAGCCGATCGCGCTCATCACAAGCGCAAGGCCGCTACGCCGCGGATCGAGCAGCCAGCGGAGACGATTGCTTTGGGGCGCGTCCTCGAGCCGCGTCGCGAGGCCGTTTTGGATGTACTCGACCTGAACCAGCCGGATCGCGCCCAGCGCGCCCGAACGCGCTAGCCCACGCGCACGGCGCGTCATGGGATACGCGGAGTAGCCGTGCGCGATCGCGTACAAGCGCCTGTTTTTCTTCGCGCGTGCCACGAGATCGCAGGCTTCGCGGAAATCGTGCGTGACGGGTTTGTCGCCGATCACGTCGAGGCCGGCATCAAGCGCGGCCGCGGCATGCGAATAGTGCGTGTCGTTGGGCGTCATGATCGCGACGCCGTCGATGCCGTCACCGCGGCGCCTCTCCTGCGCCAGCATCTCGGCCACGTCGCCGTAGCTTCGATCGGCGTTGACGCCGAGTTGCGGACCCGCTTGCCGCG
>CATPAO010000140.1 GCA_955652025.1 Casimicrobiaceae bacterium | reverse complement strand
GTTGTAGTAGCTCAACCAAGGTTGCAGTGCCTTGGTCCGGTGGGCGCTGCTGCGATAGGAACGGACATAGGCCCATTCGCGCAATGCGGTTTGGATGAAGCGCTCCGCTTTGCCGTTGGTGCGTGGTGTGTACGGACGGGTGAAGCTGTGCTTGATCCCCAAGGTATCGCAGGTACAGGCAAACAGCTTGGAACGATAGGCGGCGCCGTTGTCGGTCAGCAGGCGGCGAATGGTGACGCCCAAGACGCCATAGCACGCCACCACCGTACGCAGGAACGTCACCGCGCTGCGCTTGCCTTCATCGCCGAGCACCTGGGCAAACGCAACCCGGCTATGGTCATCAATGGCGACGTGCGCGGCTTCCCATCCCGCGCCATCGATCGAATCGCGCGGGTCGCCGGTCACCCGATGTCCAGGCCGTACGATGCGCCCCAGCTTCTTGGTATCGAGATGGAGCAAATCGCCCGGTGCCGCGTGCTCATAGCGGCGGGCCGGCGGCGGTGGATCAAGCGCCGGCAACCGCGTCCACCCGGCGCGGGCCAAGACCCGGCTAACCGTGGCCACACTGACGCCGACCCGCACCGCGATTGCACGCATCGTGCATCGCCGCTGGCGCAGCCGCACGATGCGTTCACCCTTCGCCTCGGTGATTGGTGCTCGCACATGCTGCGGCCGCGAGCTGCGATCCAGCAGCCCCTTAACGCCTTCGCATGCTTGGCGGTCCCGCCACTTCGCCGCCGTTCGCGACGAAAGCCCGGTCGCCGCTGCCGCTGCTTTCAAACCGGCACTATCGATCAATTCAATCAAGTGGGCTCGCCCATTCGGCGTCAATCGGGCATTCTTGTGCACGTTCATCCGGGATTCTCCTGACTGGGGGCTGACGTCTCGACAACATCAGCTTCCCCTTTCAGGACCGGATGAACAACCTATTGAAACATCACACCTAGGGTAAGCAAGCCGACTGTCTCGTGCCATGCGAAAAAACTGTTGCCCGCGGATGCGGCCCGAGGAGGCTTGACGAGCCCCACAAGCAAAATTTGGTGCGCGACCGATAGCAGTAGCGCGGCGTGAAGCAACTTGGTAAACAATGTGCGACAGGACATCGCCATTTCCTCATGACTGTGTGTGCGATGCGCCACATTCGGCTGTAACCGGCAAGGGTTCGGTAGGCAAATCGGGCGGTCGTCGCGTGTTCGATGACCGCCTTTTTGCGCATTTGATTGGTTGCCTTCGTCGAACGGGCAATCGCCGGGGCGTGTCTTGTATCGGCGCGCCGCGGCGGCTTGTGTACCGGCGCGCCGCGGCGGCTTGCGGTCAATCGGCGTCCCGTTCGTCCTCACCATTCTCCGATCCCTGGTCGGGCTGATCCGGCTGGGCATAGACGACCGTTCCGTTGGCAGCATCCACTTTGACGTCCATCGTATTGGTGTTGTTGGACACCTCGACGCCGTAGACGAGCCTACCATTCTCGTTCTCGAGCTCGGCGCGCGTCGCCCTGCCACCGGCGTGCTGCTCGGCGGTCGCAACGGCCTGCGCCAGCGAGATCTTCGCGTTCGCGAGATTAACAATTGCGTCGTTCTGCGCCAGACCGGATTGCTGGGCGTAGACGAGTCCACCTGCCGTCGCAACACCGGCCGCCATGAGAAGTGCGGGGATAAGGACCTTGCGTTTCATGCGTATCTCCTTGGATCGATGCGTGGAGGCGTAATTGCCTGTCACGGTGCAAAGATGCGGCAACTCACTTAGCCGACGCTTAAAACGGTCCGCCGGATGAAGGCGTCGGTTCGTGCGCTGATTGGTCGCCAGGTACCGCTCTCTCTTTCGCCAAGCACGACGGTTTCAGCCGTAGTGCCACGCGCAACTTCAGATTGTCAGTGCCATAATCGAGCAATAATTGACGCCGCCATTGGAAATAGCGTGTTGCACCCTTCCGGGCCGTGTTGTTCACTTGGCGAATCGACTTGGGTCGCTTGCCTTTCCTTGCGACGAACACGAACTCCTCGAACGCGCGAAAAGATGGGCCTCTCGCAGGTACGCGTGCACGACTTGAAGCACACCTTCGGTCGACGTCTGTGAAGCGCTGGTGTGCTGCTCAAAACGCGCAAGGTGCTGCTCGGCCGCAACACCGGGGACATCACCAGCCATTACGGCGCGCTGGAACTCGCAGAGCTGATACGCGCGGCGAATGCGATGCTGAAAACGCAGGATTCGACGTTGTTGCGAGTGGTGACCAGGCAGTTGCAGGTGGTCGACGGTGAAAAGTCGCGCAAAAGTCGCGCAGAGCGAAAAACGGGCCGCTTGATGGGCACCTGTCCATGGCGAATTCGCAGATCGCCGCCTAGTTCGATCGGCCCGAGCGCCACCACCAGATCGAAGTTGAAACGCTGACCAACTCGCCCAGCGCACCGGAGCGCAGCATATCCCGCAAGGCGCGCGCACGGGGCCGGAAGCGATGCTGGAAAACGACGCCCAACGTGCAGCCAAGCCCTCGAACGCGTCGACTACCGCCTTTGCGCCAGCCAGATCGACGTCGATCGGCTTTTCGAGCAGTACGTACTGCCGGCGCGTGCAGTCCCAACCGCAAGCTCGGCGTGCGTACGCGGAGGAGTCAGGATAAGTAGCGCGTCGATGCGCGGGTTATCGCATAGCGCCTCGAAGCTGTCGACGACCGGCAACAGTATGTGGCTGCGAATTCCGCGCGCCACACCGAGCTCGGACTGAACGCACCGACCACATGGACTTTGCTCGCAAGTTCGCGCGGCGTTAGGGCGTTTGGTTTCACCGCGAGGCCCAAGCCCGCTATGCCATCGCCAGTTTTCTTCACGCGTTCTCTCCCAGATGCTGCGCACGCAACTCGCGAGGATCATGCGACGATGCCGGACAAGGTGGCCGGCATCAATCGACCGGCCGGTCGCCGCGCGCAAAGCGCTTGCGGACGTGCTCCTCGTCGAGCTCGCCCGTGAAATACGAAGTCTCGAGCCACATCACGTTGATGATGCCGAACGCGAGCGCGAGTCCCAATCCCAGGATCCACGTGAAATACCACATCGTCAAACTCCCTTAGCGGCGCTCAGTATTCCGCGCGTATCGTTTCGGCGTCGATCTTGCCACCCATTTTTGCGTACGCCCAGGTGGTGTACATCGCAATGAGAGGCAGCAGGATGACCGTCACCCAGAACATGATCTGCAACGTGCGGCGGCTCGACACGGCATCCCACGCGGTCAGGCTGCTCGCGGGATGGGTGGTCGACGGCATGATGAACGGAAACATCGAGAAGCCCGCCGTGAGGATGACGCCAACCACGCCGAGCGCGCTCGCCAGCAGCGTCACGAGGGGGAGTCGCGCCGCCGACGTCGCGAGAACGCCGAGCGCGCCCGCGAACGCAGCGACCGGAGCCGCGAGCATCCAACTGTGGTGGTGATAGTTGTCGAGCCAGGCGCCCGGCGCTTTGGCGACGGATTTCGCGAGCGGATTGACCAGTCCATTGGTGTCCGGCATCGCGGTGATCCGGTAGCCGTCGATACCCGTCGCCACCCAGACGCCCGTGGCGGCAAAGGCCAGGATCAGCGCGATGCTTGCATTTCGGGCTGCTCGCCCTGCGCGCTCCTGGAGCACGCCGTCGACCCGGGAGCGAAGATACGCGGCGCCGTGCATGACGAGCATCGACACGCTGACGACGCCGGCCAGCAACGCGAACGGATTCAGCAGCTGCCAGAAGGTGCCGGTGTAGAACACGCGCAGATCGGCATCGAAATGGAACGGCACGCCGATGAGCAGGTTGCCGAAGGCGATGCCGAACACCAGCGCGGGCACGAAGCCGCCGATGAACAAGCCCCGGTCCCACCAGCTGCGCCACCTTGGATCTTCCAGCTTGTTGCGATACTTGAAACCGACCGGACGAAAGAACAGCGCGAACAGGACCAGCAGCATCGCGACGTACATGCCCGAGAACGACGCGGCATAGACCAAGGGCCACGCGGCGAAGATCACGCCGCCTGCGATCACCAGCCATGTCTGGTTCCCTTCCCAGTTCGGTTCGATCGAGCGCAGGATCACTTGCCGCTCCAGGTCGGACTTGCCGAGAAACGGCGACAGCATCCCGATGCCAAGATCCCACCCGTCGGTCAACGCGAAGGCGACCAGGATGATGCCCACGGTGCACCACCAGATCACCTTGAGGGTTTCGTAATCGAAGATCATGGCGTTGGCAGGCTAATCCGATTCGGCGGCGCGCGCCACGTGAGCGCCGCCTTCCGCCTCTCCGAAATAGCGGCCGGTGCGCAACGAGGCGGGGCCGAGTCGGATGTATTTAACCATCAGATACATCTCGATGACGAGAAGCGCCGTGTAAAAGATCACGAACGCCGCGAGGCTCGCGTAGACCGTGGAAGCCGGCAGGCTCGACACCGAGAGAAACGTTGGCAGGACGCCGCTGATCGTCCACGGCTGCCGGCCGTACTCGGCGATGATCCAGCCGAGCTCGGCGGCAACCCATGGCAGCGGAATGCTGTAGAGCGCGAGCCGCAGCAGCCAGCGCTGTGGCGCAAGATTGCGAATCGCGAGATAGAAAAACGACGCGGCGAAGGTGAACAGGAACAGGAGCCCGAGTCCGACCATGACGCGGAACGACCAGAACATCGGCCACACTTGCGGGATCGTATCGCGCGCGGCGAGCCGGATCTGCTCGGGCGTCGCATCGGTGACCTTCGCGGTGTACTTCTTGAGCAACAGCGCGTGGCCGAGATTCTCCTTGGTCCGCTCGAATTGCTCGCGCACTTCCGCGCTCTTGTCCCCGGCGCGCATTTTCTCGAGCATCGCATAGGCGGTCATGCCGTTGGGGATGCGCTGCTCGGCCTGCCGCACGAGATCCTTGATGCCGGGAATCTGCTCGTCGACCGAGCGCGTCGCGATCAGCCCGAGCAGCCACGGAATCTTGATCGCGTAATCGGTGCGCTGCTGTTCCTGGTTCGGCAGTCCGAACGCCGTGATGGCTGCCGGCGCCGGCTGCGTGTCCCATTCCGCCTCGATCGCCGCCAGCTTGACCTTCTGCACCAGACCCGTCGTGTAGCCCGACTCGTCGCCCAGGACGATCACCGAGAGCGCCGAGGCCAGGCCGAAGCCGGCTGCCACGGCGAAGGAACGGATCGCGAACCCCACGTCACGCGCCTTCAACAGGTACCAGGACGACACGCCAAGGACGAACATGCACGCGGTGACGTAGCCGGCCGCGACGGTGTGCACGAACTTGGACTGGGCCACCGGGTTGAAAAGAACCGCCGCGAAATCGGTGAGCTCCATGCGCATCGTCTCGTAGTTGAACTCGGCGCCGACGGGATTCTGCATCCAGCCGTTGGCGATCAGGATCCACAGCGCGGAAAGGTTCGAGCCCAGCGCGACGAGAAACGTCACCATCAGATGCTGCACCTTGGAAAGCCGCTTCCAGCCGAAGAAAAACAGGCCGACGAAGGTCGACTCGAGAATGAACGCCATCAGCCCTTCGACGGCAAGCGGAACGCCGAAAACGTCGCCCACGTAATGCGAGAAGTAGGCCCAATTGGTGCCGAACTGGAATTCCAGCGTCAGGCCGGTGGTCACGCCCATCACGAAATTGATGCCGAACAACAAGCCCCAGAAGCGCGTCATGTCGCGATAAATCTCGCGACCGGTCATCACGTAGACCGATTCCATGATGACCAGGATCCAGGACAGCCCCAGCGTCAGCGGAACGAAGAGGAAGTGATACAGCGCCGTCGCGGCGAACTGCAGCCGTGATACGCTGACGAGATCAAGGTCGGGCATGCGCGCTGTCCTGTTGCGGGATCGTCGCGGAAGACGAGTAGACCGCGGCACCGACGCGCTCGCCGTCCGTCCGCCGACCGTCGGGGTCAGAGAACCAGATGTGCCAGATGATCGCCAGGGCGATGATCTTGGCGACCAGCGCGAGCGTGAGCTCGAGCGCGAGCCGTGGACGCTTCGCGATCATTGCATGTGCTGACCGCCGTTGATGGCGATATTGGCTCCGGTAACGAAGGCCGCTTCGTCTGAACAAAGGTAGATGATGAGGCCCGCGATCTCCTGAGGCTTGCCTACTCTTCCTACGGGAATCTGCGGCAGAATCTTGGAATCGAGCACCTCTTTTGGAATTGCCATCACCATCTTGGTTCCGATGTAGCCCGGCGAGATGGTGTTGACCGTCGAAAAAAGGCACGACGCTCTTCGATTCGGACGAATTCGTCAAGCACGGCACCACGGTCGAATCGCTCGCTGGATTGAGGCCCGCCTTCAGCAAGGACGGGACTGTCACCGCCGGCAACGCGTCGGGCCTCAACCAAGGTCGCCTGATTCGGACTTCGAGTAAATAGTCGCGCAAAAGTCGCGCACGCCTCGCGTCAGAGTACGGGCTCGGCATTCATAGTATCGCAGCTGAGATACGTCGCCGTTGGCATCTTGATCGACACCGTCGAGGCCGGGTCGCATAGTCACGCTGTGGGCCGGTCCGCCGAATTGCAGGCGTACAGCAGCTATTGGCCTTGGGGCGGCAGCCACTGTTGCCCAGGCCTTTGTGCCAAAGACCACCAGTGATGCAATCCCTGTTCTGAAGTCCGTCACCCGACTCTCGCGCTGCAAGGGAGGCACGCGCCCTAAAAGCCTCTGAAGGATTCGTCGGACGTTTAGCGGGAACGACGCCTCTTCGATGCCGCGACGACTGTTGCCTTCTTGGCTACTGCCGATCGCCGAACCGTCGGGCGCGCCGACAGCGAGATACCCTCGATGCTCGCCTTCTGATAGAGGGCGACTACCGAGCGTCCGATTGCCTTAGCAATTGTCTTACCCGTGGCACCGGTCTTCACTAAACGCCGGATGGCCGCGAAATCCTTCATCGTCCAGACTGCGCCTTGATTGCTGGGTGCCTTTTTGCGGGCCATCGGCCTCTCTCCTCGTCAGTGTCGCGACGTTTCGACGTGTCGCCTTTGCCGACGCGAGCATACCGCAGACGCTGTGCGAATTGTCATTGGCAAGTAGCGAGTTTTCTGTCGCGGCCAACTCTTGCATTGATGGGCCTTCGCGCTCGTGCTCGACATTATTATCCCAAATTCAACGTCACGGCCGACGCGGCGTACCCCCTTCGCTCCCCTCCTCTGCTCGGCCCTGTCCGTGGCCCATGCCATAGCCGCGCTGGCAGAAATACTAGCCCACGCCAACTCCGATTGAGTTTTTGCGCACCACAGGCATCGCCCGATTCTTGCCGCCTCGATCCGCAATTCGAATGCAGTCGCGGCCACCTCACGGTCACTGGTCACCGCCTTTGTCGCAAATACCCTATCCTCCCCGTTCACCCGCCGATGCCGCTTGACTGGGAATTCGCCACCCACAAGCACGCCGGTCATTTCAACTCGGTTCCGGTGACGCGAGAACGCCGTGGGCGCATACCGTGCTACAATGTCGTACATGAGGGAGATTGTAGATGACTACGCTAACCATACGTCTTGACCCGAAGTTGGAGAAGGCCCTCGATCGGGTTGCCAAGAGCACTGGGCGCACCAAGAGTGAGATCGCCCGCGAAGCTCTCAGGCGCCAGGTCGCTGTCGCGCGCTTTCGGGAACTCCGGAGGAAGACCTTGCCGTTTGCCGAAGCACAAGGGCTGGTGACTGACGAGGATGTGTTCCGCCTCCTCTCGTGAGGGTTTTTCTCGATACGAATGTCTTGGTGAGCGCGTTCGCGTCGCGCGGATTGTGTGCGGAGGTCCTCGAATTGGTGCTGCTGGATCACGACTTGATCCTTGGGCGGCACGTGCTTCGCGAGTTCGAAAAGGCGCTGCGCGAAAAGGTCAAGCTTCCAGTCGTCCGTTCAGCTGAGATTGTCGATTTCGTCTCGAGCGAGGCGGCTCAGGTCGTCGCCAAGGCCGAGGCCGCAACCGTGAACGTCGATGCGGCCGACGCACTCGTGCTGGGTGAAGCGCTCGCCGGCCGAGCGGAGTTGTTCGTCACTGGCGATGCCGCGCTGCTGCGGCTCGCAACCGTTGGCGCCCTCAAGATCGTTTCGCCTCGCCAGTTCTGGGAGGTCCTACGCGCTGGGAGCGCGTAGCTTCGCCCGCGGAAACGACCGCAAGAGCCGTGAACAATCGCGGAAAATGGACGAGCAAAACAACAGAAGTCACAGCCAAGAGGCGCAACTCCTCGTTCTTTCCAGCTGCCCTTCCTGAGACAAGGGTAACACTTCATTCCGGACACATAGGTAACACTTCAGGCCTTTGGGGAGACCAAAGTGCCGTGGCAGGAGTGTTACAAAATGGACGAACGT
>CATPAO010000139.1 GCA_955652025.1 Casimicrobiaceae bacterium | reverse complement strand
GTCGTCAAGGCCAGTGCGGCGCTTTGTCGCGTCATAGCGTGTGCTCTCTTTCTCGTTCGTGTCTCAGCGAATGGGCTGAAAAATGCTTTTCAGTCCTAGTGCGCCGTCGCCGGATTTCCAGCAGCCGGCGGTTCCTCGACCACCTTCGCGCCCACATCCTTCAGAAGACGCTGGAATTCGGCCGAGTCCCTGATGATCGTCCCCGCGGCGGCACGCAGACGATCGACGGCGTCGGCAGGCAGCACGAACGAAGTGGGTTGTCTATTCAGATAGTCCAGTTCCGCCTTGTCCTTCAGCGCGGGGAACGACACGTCAATGGCATAGATTTCCGCGTCCGGCACGCGTAACGCGGCGGCAACCGCAGGATCCTTGGCTGCATAGGCGGCCGAGTTGCGAATCCGGCGCAGGGTCTGCCACCGCGCTGCCGTGTCCTTCAACAGCTCGACGGCCTCGTAGGAAAAGGCGTCGATCGGAGTGCCGGCCGATTTGAGCAGAATGTCGACGGTGCCAGGCGGACTCTCCGACTCGTCCCAGTTGGTCGGCGGCGATGACAGCGAATTGACGATGAAAACAACGATCCTGCGCGCACTGTCGAACGGTGTTGGCAAGCCAGCGTCGTGCAATGACTCGAGGATTTCCAGCGAGTCGAGGACACTGCGCATGCTCACGTTGTCCGACACGCCGCCGTCGACGAGATGAAGATAGGGCCGATGGACGCTGTCGCCGAACGCTTGCTCGGCCTTGAGCGCGCGTATCGCCCGGGCGGCGGGTCGCGGCGGCTTGTCGGACTCGATGAACGGCTTAGCCCAAGCGGGAGTAATCGCGTTGCAGGTGCCTCCGTAGTTATTTATCGTGACTGACGAGAGCACGACCGGCACCGCCGAGGACGCAGCGGCGGCGCGGGACAGCGATACGGCATTGAGATCCGAGCAGATAACGTCGAAAATGCGCTGGCTGAAGACGAAACGGGAGCCGGTCGAGATGTCGGTCGCCGACGCCAGGATCAGCGGGCCGTTGCCGCGGTCGAGATCGCCGAAGGTGGCGCCGTTGAACAGGATTTCATCGTACAACTGGGCTGCTAATTCGGAGCGGCCCCAGCCGGTTGATAAAAGCTTTCCCCAGGAAGCTGGACTGAAAGTGCGAGCGATGATCTCGCCCTGAACATTGCGTTTCAGGAAGCGTTGCTCGTATTCGGAAAAAAGTTTGTCGCCGTAAAGGCCATAGGCCAGCGCGGTGAAACTTCCACCCGACACGCCGGTGATGACATCGACTGCATCGAGCAGGCGGCCTTTGTTGCCTTTCGGGCCGACCACCTCGGTACGCCGAAGGAATTCGAGGACGCCGTACGAAAACGCGGCAGCGCGGGTGCCACCGCCGGAGAAGGCCAGGACGACGAGGCTATCCTTGTACTTGTCCTGCGCTTGGCGCGTTTCGAAACGATAGCCGGTTCTCGGGTCGGCCTGGGTGATCGGCGGATTGATCGGACGCGTCGCGCATGCGCCGAGCAGCAGGATCAACGCCAGCACCAGCAATGATGGCGTGCGCACGCGAGCCATTCGTTCGCCGGAGTAGATCATCTCGGCGGTGTCACGCGTCCGTGGCGCCCGCATTCGAAGAATGGGTCACCTTGAATTCCGCTTAGTGGTGGTGCTCTGCAATCACGGCGCAACCTCATGCCAGCCCGCGCCCGACTCGAAGGCGGTCATTTTCGCCGCTATCGTCGCGGAGTTCTTGCCCAGGTCCTTCTCGAACACTCTCCCATTGTGGTTGATGATGAACGTCATTACGCCGCTTTCGCCATATCGATCGGGATACGCCACCATCGCAAAGCCGGCAATCATTCGGCCGTTGATGACATAGTTGTATGCGCCGCCGGCCGCGCTCTTGCCCTGCCGTGTGAGAATCCGGAAGTGATATCCGCGGTACGCATCGCCCGGTTTGTGGCCCTTGAGATACGCCGCGCTCTCTGCCACCAGTGGACCGAAGGGGCTCATTTCCTCGCCCTTCGTTGCATCGGCCGGCCAGTACAATCCGTCGTGCTTGCCGGGCGTGCTGGCGAGCCGCTGCGCGTACTGCAGGACTCCGTCGCCATTGCGGTCGCGAGCCGCGTACTCCTTTTGGGCATCGAGATACGCGCGCAGAACCTTGATCGCGCCGCGTTCGTTCGACCCGATGCGGCGGTTGACAAGCTCGTCCTCGCCATCCTCGGTCGCAAACCGCCAGCGCTCGCCGGTCTTCACCAGCGGAATCGGCACGGGCCACGCCTGATCGCCGATTAGTAGCACGCGTCGATCCTTTCCCTGCTCTTCGAGAAGGCGATACGTCTGCATCGCGGCGACAGCCTTGACGCGGTTCGCCGAGTTGGCTGCCCGATCGGGCAACACGATCAGGTCCTTGTGCTTGTCGCCGAAGATCGCAACCAGCGCTGCGTCGTCGTCGGCCTTGAGTGCCGCGAGCAGCGCATCGACCGCTTCGTCGGGCGTCGCGAATGTCTTCTGCTCTGCGCCTGTAGCGAGCATCGGCATCGCGCAGACGGCTATGAAAGCGAGACGGCGTATCAGTTTCAACTTGGCAGTGAGGTTCATGGTGTCGATCGCTCGGGTGATTGCGGGCACGATATTCATCTCTCTATCTCCTAGCGACGGCGACCGCCGCCGCCACCACCACCACCATGTGCACCACCAGCGCCGCGTGCGGAGCCACCCCCACCGGCACCTGCGCTTGCACCGGCGCTCGTTCGAGCACCCTGGCTCGGCATCGAGCTGCGGCTCGCGGCGCCGCGCGAACTATCGGCACGCGCGGCGCTTCCCGATCCGTACCCGCCGAATGCGTCGCGACCCCCACCGCCTGCGCCGCTACGGGTCGCGGCGCCCGATGTGCTGACACTGCCGGGCCGATCGCGCGACGCTCCGCCCTGGCCCATGCCAGCCCCTGGCTGCGTCGACGGCCGTGCGGCCGCTCCGCCCTGCCCCATGCCACCCCCCGGCTGCGTCGACGGCCGCGCACCGGCTGCGCCGGACGCACCTCCCGGACGCGTAGCAGAGGTTGTTGTGGGTCGCCCCGCTCCGGTGCTGACCTGCCCCGGCCTCTTGTCGGATTTCCACGCCGTGCCACCTCCAGCGGGCAGCTGCGATGGCCGGTTGATGTTGCCGGTATTGATGTTGCCGGTATTGATGTTGGTGTTGCCGCGGTTGATTGTGATGTTATTGTTGCTGCCGCCCCAATTCGCTCCATAGCGGCCGCCGTTCCACGCGGCGCCGATAGCGGCGCCCCAGATCAATCCCGAAGCGAAGGCGGCGCCCGGCGGGTACGGGTAGTAGTAAACCGGATATGGTGCGGGCCAATAGCCGTAGACCGGTACCGTGCTGTACACGACCACTGTCGACGGATTGTATTGCGGGACGTAGATCACCTGCGGGTCGGCAGGAACGATCTTGATGACTTCCTTTTCTACCACCACTGTTTGCTTGTCGTCGCTTTTCAGGTTTTTCGCCGCCTGTGCCTTGCGGCGAAACGCCTGCACGGCGTCGAGAACCGCACCCTGGTCGGCAACGACCGCCTCGCCGAGAGCGGCAGTCCAGTCGAGGTCAGCGCTCATCTGTTTCACCACCTCGGGATAGTTGATCAACGCCTTCACCGAATCATCCCAATTTTCGTCGACTGGCAGTTTAGGATCGCTCTTGCGCTTGTCGAGAAAGCGATCCGCCTGTACCAATTGAAGCGGATTGGTCGAAGCGGGCAGAATGATCGCTACGAGGTCGTCGGGATACAGCGCGATAGGGCCGACGAGCTTGTCCAGCTCCTCAGGCGACGGCGCCTCCGCGGCGTTGCCGGAAGCGGCGGGAGCCTGTGCCGCGGCCAGCGGCGCGGCGATCAACGCAACACAAGTCACCAGTGCCGCGAGCCCGGCAAATGCCGCTCGCGCGAAATGCCTTCGGTCCGTGTTCATGAATGCTGCCTCCGTTGCTTTAGTCTCGCGAGCGGGCCCGTTATAGTGTCCGAGAACCCCCGATTCTCCATCATTGGACTAGCGGAATGTTCTCCGCGAGCTCGTAGCGAATCGCCGCGCGAATCTTGGTCTCGATCTGCAGATAACGTGCAGCCTTGGCCGCCGGGATCGCCTGCGTCAGCTTCGCCGCGTAGTCCTTGCGGAGCTTCGCTTCCGCGTCGTCGATTGCGATAGCCTCATCGAGAAACGTTTTTGCCGCTCCATCCGAGATCGGACGCGCCTTGTACGCATCCGCGTAGGCGAGGATCGCATTGCCGAGGCGCGCGTTGATTGCCTCCAAGTCGTTCTGGGAGGCGTCGTAGATCGGCCAGAAGGCGTTTGCTTCCGCATCAGTCAATTGCATGTTGGCCGCGACGATGACCTTCTTGTCGGCTTTGAGCTTGTCGCGCAGTATCTGCATGTCCATATCGGCGGACGTGGTCTGCGCGTGTGCGGGCGCCGCAAGCAGCGCGGCGGCGCAAATCATTGGCCACAGCAGTTTCTTCATGAGTGCTCCTCTTGATTCAACGTACTTTGACGATTGCGATCTCGCTTTGCCGCGGTCAGTGGCCCGGCGCTACGGCACCCTTTCGGTTCAGGTCGGGGT
>CATPAO010000138.1 GCA_955652025.1 Casimicrobiaceae bacterium | reverse complement strand
GGCCCGTTAGCGGCCATCGACGCCGAGGCGCGGCTGACGCCGCCGCCGCGGGGCTTCACCCATGCGCTCCGGGCAAGGATCGCGACCAAGCAACCCGCCGTCATCGACGAAATCAAGCGGGCGAGTCCGAGCAAAGGGGTATAGCGCGAGGATTTCGATCCAGCGGCGCTCGCCGCGGCGTTCGAGCGTGCCGGCGCCACGTGCCTGTCGGTGCTGACCGATCGCCCGTTCTTTCAAGGCGCCCCCGAATACCTGGTCGTGGCGCGAATCGCGTGCGCGCTCCCCACGCTGCGCAAGGAATTCATCATCGACGAATATCAGGTCGCCGAATCGCGCGCGCTCGGCGCAGATGCGATCCTGCTGATCGTCGCCGCACTCGACGACGCGCGGCTCGCCGCGCTCGAGGACTGCGCGCTCGATTACCGGATGGACGTGCTGGTCGAGGTCCACGACGAGGAAGAGCTCGAGCGCGCGCTCAGACTCAAGACGCCGCTGATCGGCATCAACAATCGCAACCTGCGCACGTTCGGCGTTTCGTTGCAGACGACGATCGATCTGGCGGGCAAGATTCCACCGGATCGGCTCGTCGTCACCGAAAGCGGCATCGTCGCGCAGCGCGACGTCGCGCAGATGCGGAGGCACGGCGTGCACGCGTTCCTGGTAGGCGAGGCGTTCATGCGTGCGCCGGACCCGGGCGCCGCGCTCGGCGCGTTGTTCGGTCCGCCGTGATGTCGGCCATTGCCGCCGACCGCGTCAGCAAGCACTGGTCGACCGCGCGCGGCGACGTGCGGGCCGTCGACGACGTCACGTTCGAGTTCGCGCCCGGCACGCTCAACGTCCTGCTCGGGCCTTCCGGATGCGGGAAGTCGACGACGCTGCGATTGATCGCCGGCTTGGAAGCTGCCGACGCGGGGCGGATTAGGATCGCGGGTCGTGATGTAACGAGGCTGCCGCCGTCGCGACGCAGCATCGCGATGGTGTTCCAGAGCTACGCGCTGTTCCCGCATCTGACGGTTGCGGAGAACATCGAGTTCGGCCTCGCGGTGCGCAAAGTGCCGGCGGCCGAGCGCGCCAGACGACTTGCCGGCGTCGCCGAGCTGCTCGGGCTTTCGACGCTGCTGGCGCGCAAGCCGTCGCAGCTGTCCGGCGGCCAGCAACAGCGCGTCGCACTCGGTCGTGCGATCATCGCCGAGGCGCCGGTTTGCCTGATGGATGAGCCGCTGTCGAACCTCGACGCGCAATTGCGCGCGGAAATGCGACTGGAGATTCGCGCGCTGCAGCGCAAGCTCGGCATCACGATGGTCTACGTGACCCACGATCAGGTGGAAGCGATGTCGATGGCCGACCGCGTCGTGTTGTTGAACGCGGGCAAGGTCGAACAGAACGGAAGTCCGGTCGAATTGTACGAGGCGCCCGCCAATGCGTTCGTCGCGCGCTTCATCGGCACGCCGCCCATGAATCTGTTGCGACTCCAAGCGACGCAAGACGGCGCGGTAATCGCCGGCACCGACGGTCCGGCGATGCTTCCTGCATCGTTTTCCGGAGGCGCGCTCGGCGTTCGTCCCGAGCATATCGCGCTCGCGCACCAACGCGGCATTCGCGCCGATGTCGAATGCGTCGAATATCTGGGCGGCGATTCGCTGCTCTCGTGCCGCGTCGGCACCGAGCGCGTGGCGGTGCGCGCCGCCGGAAGCACCGGACTCTCGCGCGGCGATCCGACGTGGCTTTCCTGGGCGCCGGGTGCCCAGCACTATTTCGATGCCGCCGGTGCGCGGTGCGAATTGCCAGGCCGTCAACCGGCGGCAACAATGCTCGCCTAAAACAGCTTTTGCGTCTTTACGAGGGAGGAAGCCATGTTGTTCACGCACATTCGGCGCTATGCCGCGGGCATCGCTGCGGCGCTCGTTTCGGCATGCGCGCTCGCGCAGACGCCGATCGAGGTCTCGTTCTTCTATCCGGTCGCCGTCGGAGGTCCCATCACGAAAATTGTCGACGGCTTCGCGGCGGAGTTCGAAAAGGAGAATCCGAACATCAAGCTGAAACCGATCTATTCGGGCGGCTACCAAGAGTCGATCGCGAAGGCGTTGACCGCCGTGAAGAGCGGTGAGCCGCCGGTGACATCGATCCTGCTGTCGACCGACATGTACACGCTGATCGACGAGGATGCGATCGTTCCGTTCGACGAGCTCGTGAAAACGCCGGACGACCAGGCGTGGCTCAAGAGCTTTTACCCCGGCTTCATGGAAAACAGCCAGACCGGCGGCAAGACGTGGGGCATCCCCTTTCAGCGCTCGACAGTCGTCCTCTATTACAACAAGGAAGCGTTCAAGGAGGCCGGACTCGATCCGAACAAGCCGCCGGCAAGCTGGAAGGAGATGGTCGACGACGCACAGAAGCTCACCAAGCGCGACGCGTCGGGCAGGGTGACGCAATGGGGCGTGCAAATCCCGTCGTCCGGTTTTCCGTACTGGCTGTTCCAGGGTCTCGCGATCGAGAACGGCGTGAACCTGATGAACGCGGCAGGCACCGAAACGTACTACGACAAACCCGAGGTGATCGAGGCGTTGCAGTTCTGGGTCGACTTGGTGAACAAATACAAAGTGCATCCGGAGGGCATCGTCGAGTGGGGAACGACGCCGAAGGATTTCTTCGAGCGAAAGGTAGCCATGGTGTGGACGACGACCGGCAACCTGACCAATGTTCGCAGCAATGCCAGGTTCGATTTTGGCGTCGCGATGCTGCCGGCGAACAAGCGGCGCGGCAGCCCGACAGGCGGCGGCAACTTCTATGTCTTCAAGAAATCGACGCCGGCGCAGCGGGAGGCGGCGTTCAAGTTCATCAAATGGGTCACGCAGCCCTCGCGCGCCGCGCAATGGGGGATCGACACCGGCTACGTCGCCGTCCGCGCCGATGCGTGGGAGACGCCGGCGATGAAACAGTACGTCGCCGGATTTCCGCCCGCCGCGGTCGCGCGCGATCAACTGCCGTACGCGAAGGCCGAGTTGTCGACGCACGATAACCAGCGGGTGACGAAGGCGCTGAACGATGGACTGCAGGCGGCGCTGACCGGCACCAAGACGCCGGAGCAGGCGATGAAGGACGCGCAACGCGAGTCGGAGCGGATTCTGCGCGGGTACAAATAACGCGGTAATGCTTGTCTATCGACTATCAGTCAAACCGATGATGTCGAACTTGCGGGCCGTGGCTCAAGCTCCCTCTCCCGCGGCCGGGGAGAGGGAACGTCTCTACGACGTATGACCCGCGCACGCGAATGGCTGTACGCCTGGCTGCTTCTACTGCCCGCGGTCGCGCTGCTCGCGCTGTTCACGCACTACCCGGCGATCGCGAATCTCTGGCACAGCTTCTATTCGACGCCGCGCGGCAATCGCGCCGCGGTTTTTGTCGGGCTCGACAATTACCGGCAGCTCGTCGAAGACGCGATCTTCTGGCAGGCGTTTGCCAACAACCTTTGGTATGCCGCAGGGACGATTCCACTGTCGATCGCGCTCGCGCTGCTGATGGCGATCTGGGTCAACGATCGCGTCGCCGGCCGTGGCTTCCTGCGGCTTGCCTATTTCACGCCGACGATCCTGCCGATGATCGCGGTTGCGAACATCTGGCTGTTCTTCTACACGCCGGAATACGGCTTGCTCGAGCAATTCCTCGGTGGGTTCGGATTTCGCGGCCACAACTGGCTCGGCAGCAAATCCACCGCGCTGCCGGCGATGATGGTGGTGGCCGTCTGGAAAGAGGCCGGATTTTTTATGATCTTCTATCTTGCGGCGCTGCAGTCGATGTCGCCGCATCTCGCCGAGGCCGCGGCGATCGAGGGTGCGTCGCGCGGGTACTACTTTCGCCGCGTGACGTTCCCGCTTCTGATGCCGACGACGCTGTTCGTGCTCGTCAACGCGGTGATCAACGCGTTCCGCTTGGTCGACCACATCGTTGTGATGACGCGCGGTGGTCCCGACAACGCGACCGCGTTGCTGCTGTATTACATCTATGAAGTCGGGTTCCGGTTCTGGGACTCGGCCTACGCCGCGGCACTCACGATGGTGCTGCTCGTGCTCCTCGGCGCCGGCGCGTTGGCGCAATTCGCGTTCCTCGAGCGCAGGACGCATTACCGATGACGGCGCTCCCCATTCGCGTGCCGCGCGCATTGGCCGCGCGCCCCGTCCCGCTGCATGCGCCGCACGGCGGCTCGCGCGTACTCGAGACGGTCGCCGCCTGGCTGCTGGGCTTCTTGTGGGTGCTGCCGCTGATCTACGCGTTCTGGACGGCGTTTCATCCGCCCGAATACTCGACGCGATTCGTGCTCGCAGCACCGTGGACGCTCGACAACTTCGTCAAGGCTTGGCACGCCGCGCCGTTCGCGCGCTATTTTTTCAACACCGTGATGCTGGTGACGATGGTGCTCGCCGCGCAGCTCGTGCTGGTGACGCTCGCGGCCTACGCGTTCGCGCGCTTCGAGTTTCCCGGCCGCAATGTCCTGTTCGCGCTCGTGCTCGCGCAGTTAATGATCATGCCGGATGTGCTGATCGTCGAGAATTACCGGACGATGACCGTGCTGGGGCTCAAGGACACGATCCTCGCCATCGGCTTGCCGTACATGGCGAGCGCATTCGGCATCTTCCTCCTGCGCCAGACATTCAAGACGGTGCCGCGTGAACTCGACGAGGCGGCGACGGTCGAAGGGTGCACGCCGCTGCAAACGCTGTGGAAGGTCTACGTGCCGCTGGCGCGCCCGACCTACCTCGCTTACGCGCTCGTCTCCGTGTCTTACCACTGGAACAATTTTCTCTGGCCGCTGATCATCACCAACTCGGTCGAGTCGCGGCCGGTCACTGTGGGCCTCCAGGTGTTCTCGGCGACCGACCAGGGGATCGACTGGTCGATCATCACGGCGGCGACGCTCCTGTCGACGGGACCGCTTCTCGTGGCGTTTCTTCTCTTTCAGCGCCAATTCGTGCAATCGTTCATGCGAGCGGGCATTAGATGAACCTCATGACTTGGAACGTCCAGTGGTGCCGCGGCGTCGATCTCCGCGTGGACCCGGCGCGCATTGTCCGCGAAGCGAGACGTATCGCCGATTTCGACGTTCTGTGCCTGCAGGAGATCGCCGACAATTTTCCCGATCCGGAGCTGGAAGGCAGCGCAGGCGAGGACCAGTTCGCGCTTTTGGCGTCGCTCCTGCCCGAGTTCACCGCGGTCCCCGGCGTTGCGGTCGACCAGCCCGCCAAGGATGGCCGCCGGCGGCGCTTCGGCAATATGATTTTCTCGCGTCTGCCGGTGAAGCAGGTCTATCGCCACCTGCTCCCGTATCCGTGCGATCCCGGCGTCGCCGGCATGCCGAGAATCGCGCTCGAGGCGGTGATCGCCGCGCCTTCGGCCGAGCTCCGCGTGATTACCACGCATCTCGAATATTATTCGGCGCGCCAGCGGATGGCGCAGGTCGAAGCGCTCCGCACGATCTACGCCGACGGTCACGCGCACGCGGTCGACGCGCAGATCACGAAGGACGACGGCGGACCGTTCCAAACGTTTACGCGCCCGCGGGCGACGATTATCACCGGCGACTTCAATTTCGAGCCGGACTGGCCCGAGCATCCGCGGATGCTGGCGCCCTTCGCCGACGGGACGCCGCGGCTCTTCGATGCGTGGCAGCTCGCGCACCCCGGCGAACCGCATGCGTCCACGTTTTGCATCTACCAAAAGACGGACCCGAGCGGCGCCGAACTCCACTGCGATTTCATTTTCCTGTGCGACGAGCTTCGAGCGCGCGTGCGCGACCTTCGCGTCGATCAGAAGACGCAGGCATCCGACCATCAGCCGGTGATCCTGACGCTCGCCTAGGCGACGCCTAGGCGGGGCCGCCGTGAATTGGCCCCCCGCGTCCCGAGGGCGGCTACAATATCGAGTTGCTCACCGCTCGCGCCGCGCGATTCTTCCGCGTTGAATTCCCAGCCCACCGCCGCCGCCTCGCTCACGTTCACCGGCGAGCGCTTCACGCCCGAGAACCGCGGCGCGATCTGGTACGAGCATTGGCACCGTTACTGCGTGGCCGCGCCGCTCGCGCGCGGCCGCAGCGTCCTGGACGCCGCATGTGGCGAAGGGTATGGCAGCGCGCTGCTGGCGCGCGCGGCGACGAAGGTGATCGGCATCGACATCGGCGCCGAGGCGATCGCCCACGCGCAGTTCCGTTATGTCGCGCCCAACCTGTCGTATGTCGTGGCCTCCGTGACTGACATTCCACTGGCCGACGCCACCGTCGATTTGATCGTGTCGTTCGAGACGATCGAGCACTTGGCCGCGCAGGGCCAAATGCTGGCCGAATTCCGGCGCGTCCTCGCGCCCACCGGCGTGCTGCTCATCTCGTCGCCCAATCGACCGGTGTACAACGACGGCGGCGAGGTCGAGAACGCGTTCCACGTGCGCGAGCTCGACCGTGCGGAATTGAAAGCGCTGCTCGATCCCGGCTTTCCGCGCCAGGCGTGGCATGCCCAGCGCGTGGTTGCGCAGTCCGCGCTGTGGGCGGAGGGGCATGCTGCCGCCGAGGTCGCGTCGTTCGACGTATTGACCGCCGAGGGACCCGGACGGCGCGACGCACCGGCGGGGCCGATGTACTTCGTCGTCGTATGCGCGGCCGATGGCGTCACGCTTCCGCCGTTGCCGGCGCTCTCGCTGTTCGACGACGACGCGCTATCGCTTTGGCGCGAGTTCGCGCGCATGGCGCGGCGCGAACGGCAGCTCGTTTGGGATGAGATCGACGCGCGCACGATCGCCGAGGAGCGGCAGGTCGAATTGGTCGATACGCTGAATTCGCTCGCGAACGAACGGCAAAGTGCCGACGTGGCGCGAGCGCAACACGCCGCGGCGCTCGAGCTTCTCGCGAGGGCGCAAGCCGACTTCGCGCGCGAAGCGGATGCGCACGCCGAGGCGCGTGCACGTCTCGCCTACCGGGAAACGCTGCCGGGTTGGCTGCGGTGGCCGCTCGGGGTGGCGCGACGGCGGCTCGTGGCGCGGCAGTCATGACGCCGATCGACATCGTCATTCCGGTATTTCGCGGCGCCGACGCGACGCGCCGCTGCGTCGAGAGCGTGTTGTCGTCCGCCTCACCGCTGGCGTTCGAGCTCGTCATCGTCAACGACGCGAGTCCCGAGTCCGAGCTGACACGCTATGTCCGCGACGTGGCCGCGCGCGGCCAGGCGACGCTGATCGAGCAGGGATCGACGCAGGGTTACGCGGCGGCGATCAACCGCGCGTTCGCGCTGCATCGCGATCGCGACAAAGTCGTGCTGCAATCTGACGCCGAAGTCGCGGGCGATTGGCTGCAACGCCTCGCGCACCACGCCGAGGCCCGCGACGTTGGCGTGGTCGGTACGTTCACCAACGCCGTCGGACTGGCGACGTATCCGCTGCCGGACACGGACAACGTGTTGCCGCGCGGCTATACAGTGGCGTCGCTCGACGCGCTGTTTTCGCACGCTAACGCGGGCGAAGCCGAGGCAATGCACGTGATGCACGGCCCGTGCCTGTATTTCCGTTGCGATTGCCTCGCCGCTGTCGGTGCGCTCGATGGCGCGCCTCTCGGCAGCGACTACGGTGTCGAGATCGATTTTTGCCTCCGCGCGGCCAGCGCGGGATTCCGGCATCTGCTTGCCGGTGACGTCTTCGTCGGCCATACGGGTTGTGGCTCGTATGGCGCGCTCAAAGCGGCCGAGCTTTCGGCGCGCACGCAATATGCGCTCGCCAAACTCTATCCGGCGTTTCCGCAGCAACAGGAGGATCTGCGGAAACGCGATCCGGCGCGGACCTTTGCACGGCGTGTCGATCTTCTGCGCCTCGCCGAATGGCCGAAGCAACTATTGGTGTTCATTTCGCATCCGTGGGGCGGCGGCATCCGACGCTATATGAAGGACCTCGCGGCGCTGATCGACGAGCGCGTGGAAGTGCTCTATCTCGAACCAGCGGTCGGCGACGTCGTCAAGCTGTATTGGCCGCGCGAAGGCGAGTGCTTTTCGGCATACTTTCGTTTCCCGGAGGAAATGCAGTTGCTGGCCGAGGTGTTGAAGTCCATCGGCGTCGTGCGGCTGCATTTCCATCATGTGCATCGGTTGCCGCGCGCGATTCTCGAATTGCCGGCGGCCGTCGGCGTGCCGTTCGACTGTACGCTGCACGACTACTTCCCGATCTGTCCGCAATACCACCTCGTCACCGAGGACGGCCGTTATTGCGGCGAGCCCGACGCCATCGGCTGCGCCGCGTGCTTGACGCGCCGACCGGGCCAATGGGGCCTCGACATCACCGCATGGCGCGGGACGTTCAGCCGCTTCCTTCGTGGCGCGGACCGGCTGATAGCGCCATCGCAGGACGTTGCCATTCGAATTCAGCGCTATTTCCCCGAGACTGCGATCAACGTGTGGCCGCATCCCGAGGACGCGCCGTACGAGGCGCGGCGTATCGGTCGCGTGGTCGTTCTCGGAAATCTTTCTCCGGCCAAGGGCTTGCACGTGGTCGCGGCGTGCGCCGACGATGCGCGGGCGCGCCGACTGCCGCTCACATTCCGCGTGCTCGGTTCGACGACGGAGCCGGTGGCGCAATTTCCGGAGGTGCCGCTATCGATCGTGGGCCAATACGACGACGCTGAGCTCGCGCAATTGCTGGTCGCCGAGAAACCCGACGTGATCCTGTTCCCTGCGCAGGTGCCGGAAACCTACGCGTATACGCTGACCGTTGCGCTTGCGTCCGGATTGCCGATCGTCGCCGCAGCACTCGGTGCGCTGCCCGAGCGCCTCGCGGGACATCCGCGCGCGTCGACGGTAGCGTGGAACGCTCCGGCGGCGGAATGGAATGCCGCGTTGCTTGCGGCCTCGGGTCTCGCCGAGCAAAGGGCCCCTGCGGTCGTCGAGCGCGCGTCGGTCATTGCGCTGGGGGTCGCGACCTCCTGATGGATCCCTCACGCTACGTCGCGCTGTACGCCGCCGTATTGCCGCCGGGCCCCCGCCCGCCGCGGCCGCTGCCGGTTCTGCCGCCGCTCGTGGAGCATCATTTCCATTTGATCGCGGAGAGCGGCGAGACGCCACCGTTGACGCTGCCGCAGTTGTACCAGGCGGGCGTCGAATGCGGTCATACCGAGGCGCGGCTCGAGTTGAAGCGCCGCGTCGGCGACATGAACGCACAGATCGACGCGTTCCGCGCGGTGCGCGACAGAGCACAAGGCGACAAGGAGCAGCTTGCGTCCGATCTGCTGGTCGCGCAGCGCGCGATCGCGATGCTGCAGTTGCAGACCGGCCCCACGCTGATGCATCTCGAGTCCGAGGTCGCGAAGGCGCGGCACCGGATCGTCGAAATCGAATCGTCGAAAGCGTGGCGGGCCACGGGTCCCGCTCGTCACGTCGGTCAGCGGGTCAAGGTGCTGGCGGCGCGCGCGCGCGCACGTTGGCACGCGTTGCGCCGGCTGCCGCAGCAGGCGTCGCTGGCGATGACGATCCTGAGCGATCAGGGACCCGAGGCGCTCGTCAAACGCGTCGCGCAGAAAGTGCGCGGCCGCCCGATGTTCGAGCCCAGCGCACCGGCGGCGTTTCGACTCGAGGACGCGGTCGGGCCGCTCGTGTTCGCGCCCGTCGACGCGCCGCGCGTCTCGATCGTCATTCCCGTCTATGGCCAGGCGCTGTGGACGTTCACCTGCCTGAAGAGCATCCAGGCGCAGACCGCGGGCGGCTATGAGGTCGTCGTCGTCGACGATGCTTCGCCCGAGCCGGTCGAGAAGGTGTTGGCCGCCGTGTCAGGCGTGCGCTTTCACCGCAACGACGCGAATCTCGGCTTCATCGGCAGCTGCAATCGCGGCGCGGAGCTTGCGCGGGGCGAGATCCTCGTCTTCCTCAACAATGACACGATCGTCACGCCGGGCTGGCTCGACGCGCTCGTCGACGTGTTCGCGTCGCACGCCGACGCCGGTCTCGTCGGCGCGAAGCTGATCTATCCCGACGGCCGCCTGCAGGAAGCGGGCGGCATCATCTGGCGCGACGGTTCGGCCTGGAATTTCGGACGCGACGACGATCCGAACAAGCCCGAATACAACTACCTGCGCGAAGTCGACTATTGCTCGGGCGCGTGCCTCGCGATTCCAAGTGCGCTGTTTCGGTCCGTCGGCGGTTTCGACACGCGTTACACGCCCGCGTATTACGAAGACACCGATCTTGCGTTCGCTGTGCGCGCGGCAGGCCGCAAGGTGTTCTATCAACCACTGTCCACCGTCGTTCATTTCGAGGGCCAGACGTCGGGCACCGATCTCGAGTCGGGCGTCAAGCGGCACCAGATCGTCAATCGCGAATCGTTCGCCGGCAAATGGGCGGCGGCGCTCGCCACGCATCAGCCGAATGGCGTCGCCGCCGAAATCGAACGCGACCGCTGGTCGCAGCGCCGCGTGCTTGTGATCGAGGCGTGCATGCTGACGCCGGACCAGGACGCGGGGTCGATGCGGATGCAGGCGATCCTCGAGATTCTGACGTCGCTCAAGTGCAAGATTACGTTCGTCGCCGACAATCTCGAATATCGGCAGCTCTATGTCTCGCAACTGCAGCGGCGCGGCATCGAAGTGCTGTTCTCGCCGTACGTCGACTCGATCGCCGGCTTGTTGAGCGCGCGCGGCGAGGAGTTCGACTTCGTCGTGATGGCGCGGCACTACATCGCGGTCAAGCACATCGACGCCGTGCGGGCCTTCGCGCCGCGTGCGCTTTGCATATTCGACACCGTCGATCTCCATTTTCTGCGGGAGGAACGGCTGGCCGAGCTCGACGGGAGCGCGTCGGCGAAGCTCGCGGCGCGCGCCAAGCGCAGCGAGGAGCTCGCTTTGATCCGCAAGGCGGACGTGACGCTGGTCGTCAGCCACGTCGAGCAGAAGGTGTTGAGCGAGCTCGTTCCCGACGCGCGCGTCATGGTGCTGTCGACCATTCACGAACTGTTCCCGGCGGGCAAGACGTTCGCCGAGCGCGAAGGGCTCCTTTTCATCGGCGGCTTTCAGCATCCGCCCAACGCCGACGGCGTGCTTTGGTATGCGCGCGAAATCCTGCCGCGCGTGCGCGAAGCGCTGCCCGGCGTCAAGACGATCATCGTCGGCAGCCTAGTCCCGGCGCCCATCAAGACGCTGGCCGCCGACGATTTCGTCGTCACCGGTTACGTTCCCGATGTGGCCCCGTTTTTCGACGGTTGCCGCATCTCGATTTCACCGCTGCGCTATGGCGCGGGCGTCAAAGGCAAGATCAACCTGGCGATGAGCTACGGCCTGCCGGTCGTCGCGACGACGCCCTCGATCGAAGCGATGCACCTCGTGCCCGGCGAAGACGTGCTGGTGGCCGACAGCGCGGCCGATTTCGCCGCTGCGATCGTTCGGCTCTACCGCGATCAGGCGCTGTGGGAGCGGCTTGCGGCAGGCGGACGCGAGAACATTCGCCGTCACTTCTCGCGCGATGTGGCGCGAAGTGCGATTACGCGCCTGATCGCGCTCGCCGACGGCCGCCGGATCGCGTAGCGCTGCCGCGACCGCACCGACCTAGCGGCGCCTGAATACGAGATCGAACACAGCGTGGCCGAGCTTCAAACCGCGCCGCTCGAACTTGGTCTCCGGCCGCCACGGTGGCCGCGCGGCGTATCCGTCTGCGGTGTTGACGAGTAGCGCCTCCGCAGAAAGCGTTGCAAGGACGTCGTCGGCGTACGGCGCCCAGTCGGTGGCGACGTGCAGATATCCGCCGGGCGCGAGCCTGTGCGCGAGCGCGTGCACGAAGGGAGTCTTGAGCAAGCGGCGCTTGTGATGTCGCTTCTTTGGCCACGGGTCGGGAAAGAACACGTGGACAGCGGCGAGCGACAGCGGCGCGATCATCGTCGACACGACGTCGGCGGCGTCGTGCCGAATGACGCGGACGTTCGCGATCCCCTGCGATTCGATGCGCGCCAGGAGCGCCCCGACGCCCGGTAGATGGACCTCGACGCCGACAAAGTCTACGTCCGGATGCGCGGCGGCGATCGCCGCGCTCGTCTCGCCCATCCCGAAGCCGATCTCGAGCACAACGGGCGCCGCGCGTCCGAATACGCGCGCCCAATCGACGATGGCCACCGTAAATGGAAGACCGTAGCGCGGGAGCAAGTCGTCCACGGCGCGGTGTTGCGCCGGCGACATCCGCCCTTGACGAAGGACATAGCTGCGAATCGGACGGCGCGGCGGCGAATCGTTGGCGTCGACGGACATCGCGCGAGTCGCCTTCGAAGCTAGCGCGGCGCGACCTTGACCCATCCGGCGTCCGCGAGTCCGCGCTCCGCGGTGCGCGGCTTGGCTTCGCCGGCTTGCGTGTATTCGAACGACAGCGTGTCGGCGTCCTTCCACGATGCGGTCGCGTCGATCCATGCCGCCTTCGGCTTCCACGCGAGCTCCTTTTGTACACCGTCGCGATCGACCCGCCAGACGACCACTTCGCCGTCGCATCCGGTGGCGCAAAAATCGGCGGTGACGAGGCGCGACCGGTCGGGCGACAGCGCCGGCTCGGCGGGCAATCGAATCTGCCGCCCGTTGGTGCGCTGCAAGAGCAGAAATCCGGATTGGTCGCCGTCGGTCGTGAACAGCACGACGGCATTGATGCGATCGAGGTAGTCCCACAGCGTGAACGACTTTGCGCCGGTGATCGCGACGCTGTCCGTGAAGGTCGCGCTGCCGTTGGGGAACAACGCCACCTTGAGCTCGTCGCCGGCGCGCTCGGCGAGCCCGGGCAGGCGTTTGAGCTGCACTTCTTCGATCAGCCGACCGCAATGCGCCTGATCTTCGGCATTGCCGCATAACGCCGCGATCTGCGGCGCGGCAAGCGGCGCGCCCGACGAAGGCACCGCAAGCGCGAGCGTCGTCAGCGCGACCATCGCGCGAAAGAATCCGCGGACACTCAACCGATGAGTCCGGATGACGGCGAGCTGGGAGAAGCCGCGTAAATCTTGCGCGGCATGCGGCCGGCGAGAAACGCCTCGCGGCCGGCGTCGATCGCGAGGCGCATCGCGCGCGCCATCCGCACCGGATCCTGCGCCTGCGCGATCGCGGTGTTCATCAGTACGCCGGCGCAGCCCAGCTCCATCGCGATGGCCGCGTCGGACGCGGTGCCGACGCCGGCGTCGAGAACAACGGGCACCTTCGCGCGCTCCAGGATCATGCGCAGGTTGTACGGGTTGCGGATTCCCGAGCCGCTGCCAATGGGCGCGCCCAGTGGCATCACTGCGGCGCAACCAATATCCTCGAGCCGCCGCGCGAGCACCGGATCGTCGTTGGCGTACGGCAACACCACGAACCCGTCATCGATGAGTTGCTCAGCTGCGG
>CATPAO010000137.1 GCA_955652025.1 Casimicrobiaceae bacterium | reverse complement strand
GCGACCGTACTGTTGAGTGGCGAATCGGGCGGCGGCAAGTTGATAGGAAACACCGCCAGCCGATACATCAGGTCCTCACGCAACCGGCCCTCGCCGACCGCCTCACGCGGATCGCGGTTGGTTGCGGCGATGATCCGCACACAGGCGTGCCTCTCGGCGTCGCCCCCGACGCGCATGTAGCGACCGGTTTCCAGCACGCGCAACAGCCGCACCTGCATGTCGGGGCTCATCTCGGTGATTTCGTCCAAGAGCAGCGTGCCGCCCTCGGCGCGCTCGAAACATCCGCGATGGCTGCGGCTCGCGCCGGTGAACGCGCCTTTTTCGTGCCCGAACAATTCGGCCTCGATCAGGTTGCCCGGGATGGCGCCGCAATTGATCGCGACGAATGGGCCTTCCGCGCGCGCACTCCGCTCGTGAATCGTTCGCGCGACCAGCTCCTTGCCGCCGCCCGATTCGCCACTCAACAGTACGGTCGCTTCCGTCGGCGCGACTTTGCCGATCATCCGGTAGACTTCCTGCATCGCGGGAGAGCTTCCGAACAATCGTCCGAAACGGCCAAGCGCCGGCGACGATGCCGCGCGCGTCGCCGCCAAAAACGGCAGCGGCACGACGTTCGTCCCGTCGACTCCAGAATTCTGAAGGTCCAATTCCATGGCACGCTCCACACAATCGCAACGCGGCGATGGACGCATCCTATGGAACGGTTTGCAAACGACGTATCGGTGCGCTGCCGATGATCCTGTCCTGATTTGTCCTACATGTCGCATCGCGGTAGAGTACAAGCGTCCACATCGCGCCTATTCGATTTCCTCCGCCCATGACCGCCCCCGAAATAATTCCGTTGATCCTGTCGGGTGGCGCCGGCACGCGATTGTGGCCGTTGTCGCGGGAAGCGACGCCGAAGCCGTTCATGCCGCTGCCGGACGGCGAAACGCTGCTCGGCAAAACCGCGCGCCGCGCGCTCAACCTGCCGGGCGTCATGCGCGTTTTGACCGTCACCAATCGCGACTACTATTTCCACACGAAGGATGTCTACGCGAGCGTGGACGTCGAGCCGGTCGGCGGCATCACGTTTCTACTCGAGCCGTTCGGCCGCAACACCGCGCCCGCCATTGCGCTCGGTGCGCTGTACGCCGAGTCACAAGGGTTCGGCAACGCGGTGCTGCTGGTGCTCCCCGCCGATCATCTGATTCGTGATTCGCGCGCGTTCGCCGCCGCCGTTGCGCGCGCATCGACGTTGGCGCAAAAGGGCATGCTCGTGACGTTCGGCATTGCGCCGACGCACCCCGAGACCGGCTTCGGCTACATCGAATGTGGTGAGTCTGTCGGGGCCGTGGATCCGGGAGAACCGCCGGCATTTCGCGTTCGCCGCTTCGTCGAAAAGCCGCCGTTGTTGACCGCGCGCGAATATATCGCCGCCGGCAACTACGTCTGGAATTCCGGGATGTTCGCCTTCACACCGGCTGTGATCATCGACGCGCTCGCGCGCCACGCACCCGGTGTGCTCGCCGCAACGCGCCCGTTTGCAAATTCATTCGCCGCCGGCGGCGCATCGTCGATGATCGAGATCGATACGGCGATGTTCGCGGCCGTGCCCGACATCTCGATCGACTATGCGGTGATGGAGCCGGCGGCCGTCGCGGGTGAGGTTGCCGTCGTGCGCGGCGCGTTCGACTGGAGCGACGTCGGCTCGTGGCAGGCTGTCGCTGCGTTGACGGAGGCCGACAGCGAGGGCAACGCGGGTCACGGCGAACGTGTCATGATCCTGACCCGCGGGACTTACGTGCATGCGGGGGACCGCGTCGTCGCGACGGTCGGCGTCGACAATCTCGTCATCATCGATACGCCCGACGCCGTGTTAGTCGCTCATCGCGATCACCTGCAGCGGGTCAAGGACGTCGTCGGCGAGCTGAAGGCCCGCGGGCACGACGCGTACAAGCTGCATCGGACCGTCGCGCGGCCGTGGGGCGCCTACACCGTGCTCGAAGAGGGCCCGGGATTCAAGATCAAGCGCATCGAGGTCCGGCCGGCGGGCGCGCTGTCGTTGCAGCTGCATCACCGTCGCAGCGAGCATTGGGTCGTCGTCCGCGGCCGCGCACGCGTGACGCGCGGCGACGACGTGTTCGAGCTCGGCGCCAACCAATCGACCTACATTCCGGCGGAGACGCGCCATCGCCTCGAGAATCCCGGTGCCGAACCGCTGGTGATGATCGAGGTGCAGTGCGGCGATTATCTCGGCGAAGACGATATCGTGCGCTTCGACGACATGTATGGCCGAGTCGGCGTGATCCCCGAAGGTTAGTCGGGCGCCGCGGGCAACACCGCGCGCGACTTGCGGCTCGTGATCGTGATCCCGGTCAGGATCAGCGCGATGCCCAGCAGGTGAAATGGCGCGAGTCTTTCGTCCAATACCAGCCACGCCAATCCGATGCCGAACACCGGCATCAGATGCACGAACAAACCCGCAACGGGCGCGCCGACCTGCTCGACGCCACGGTTCCAGAAAATGTAAGCCAGGACCGACGAAAACAGCGCGACCGCGACGAGCGCCGCGGCGCTCGTCCAGGTCCACACCATCGGCCGGCCGAACGCCGTCTCGCCGAGATAAAACGGCAATACCACCGCCTCGCCGACGCACGCGATCACGAACAGGAACGTGATCATGTCGAGGCCAGGCGGTCGCCAGCGCAGGCAGATCGTGTAGACCGACCACATCGCCATCGAGAGAATGACGAGCAGATCGCCGCCGTTCAGCCGGAACGCGGCGAGCGCCGCCAGAGAGCCGCCGGATATGATCGTCAGAACGCCGGCGAGCGACGTCGCCACTCCGGCGAGCTGAACCGGCGTCAGGCGCTCGCGCAGAAAAATCCACGACAGCGCGACAATCATCACCGGAATGAACGAGTTCAGGATGACGCCGTTGGTCGCCGTCGTGTAGTTGAGTCCGAGATACGCGAGCGCGTTGTGCGTGCCGATCCCGACGGTGCCCAATAGCAACAGCGTCTTCCAGCGCGAACGGATGAGCGGCCAGTCGCGGGAGAGCCGTGGCAGCGCGAACGGCAGCAGGATCGCGAGCGCAAACAGCCAGCGATAAAACGTCATCGCGAGCGGCGGAACTTCGTGGGCCAAGCCGCGGCCGACGATCCAGTTGCACGCCCAGAAAAACGGCGCCAGCGTAAGCATTAGAAACGACGACGTGTCACCGCGCCCGGCGCGAGCGATGTCCATCGTCACGATTATCGCACGCACGCCGTGGCACGGCGGCCAGGGAGCGCATCGCCGATGGGGCGTCGCGGGTATAATTTGGCCTTCTCTCGCACGCTCTTCCGATGTCGCCGGCCTCCACCATCGCCGCGACGGCCGCGGCCATCGACGCACCCGAACCGGTTCCCGCCGCCTCCGTCGCTACCTCGTCGCTCTCGACGCTGCCGGCGCTCGCGCCGCGCGTGCCCTTGCCCGGCCGGCAAATTGCGTCCGCTGCGCTCCCCGGCTCCGCCGACGCGCTCGCGCTGTCGCAGCTCGCGGTGTCCTGCGCGCACGACCGGCGAACGTTGGCGATCGTTTGCGCCGACGCGCTGGCCGCGCAACGACTGGCGGACGAGATTGCGTGGTTCGCGCCCGCGCTCCGCATCGCACCGTTTCCCGATTGGGAGACGTTGCCGTACGACCATTTTTCGCCGCACCAGGACCTGGTCTCGGCGCGGCTCGCAACGCTCTACCACATGACACGCGGCGAGTGCGACGTCGTGCTGACGCCGGCGCAAACGGCGCTGTATCGGCTGGCGCCGCGTTCGTATCTCGCGGCACACACATTCTTTCTGACGACCGGAGAAAAGCTCGACGTCGAGGCGCTGCGGGCGCAACTGGGCCTCGCCGGGTATACGCACGTGACGCAGGTCGTGGCACCCGGTGAATTCAGCGTCCGCGGCGGATTGATCGACCTGTTCCCGATGGGATCGGCGCTGCCCTTTCGCATCGACCGCTTCGGCGACGAGATCGAGACGATCAAGACGTTCGACGTCGACTCGCAGCGCACGCTGTACCCGGTGCGCGACGTGCGCCTGTTGCCGGCGCGAGAATTTCCGCTGGACGAATCAGGGCGCGCGCGCTTTCGCAGCCGCTTTCGCGAAGCGTTCGAGGGCGATCCCTCCCGATCGCCGCTGTACAAGGACATCACGAGCGGCGTCGTTCCGGGCGGCATCGAGTATTACCTGCCGCTGTTCTTCGACGCAACCGCGACGTTCGCCGATTATTTGCCGGAGAACAGCGTCGTTGCGCTGCATGGCGACGTGCGCGGCGCGGTCGACCACTTCTGGCAGGACACCGAGTCGCGCTGGAAGCTCATGCGTGGGGACAAGGCGCGGCCGCTCCTGCCGCCGCACGAGCTCTTCCTACCGGTGGATGCGTTCAACGGCGCGCTGAAACCGTTTGCGCGCGTGGCCGTTGCAGCACTCGCCGATGCCGTCGCGGAAGACGTCGACGCACCCGTCCGCCGACTGCCCCCCGTGCAGGTCGAGCGCCGCGCCGACGACCCGCTCGCCGCGCTCAAGCGCGCGATCGCGCTGTTCGACGGACGCATGCTGATCGCGGCCGAAAGCGCTGGACGGCGCGAGACGATGCAGCAATATCTGGCCGAGTACGGCATGCGGCCTGTGCTGGTCGACGATTTCGCGTCGTTCGTGACAGGCGACGCGCGACTCGCGCTCGCCGTCGCCCCGCTCGCTGCCGGATTCGTCTGGCCCGCCGTGCGGCTCGCATTCGTTACCGAGACCGAGCTGTACGCCAACGTCATCCGCCGCGGCAAGCGCGATTCCGTGCGGCGATCGAACGTCGACGCGATGGTACGCGACCTCTCGGAGGTGCGCATCGGTGATCCGGTCGTTCACGAGCAACACGGAATCGGCCGCTACCTGGGGCTCGTCACGCTGGATGTCGGCGATGGCGAGACAGAATTCCTCGAGCTGATCTACGCCAACGACGCTAAGCTGTACGTCCCGGTGTCGAGCCTGCACCTGATCGGCCGCTACAGCGGTGCGTCGCCGGATGCCGCGCCGCTGCACGAGTTGGGCAGCGGTCAATGGGAAAAGGCGAAGAAGAAGGCGGCGCAAAAAGCGCACGACACGGCGGCGGAACTCCTCAATCTCTACGCGCAACGCGCGGCGCGCGTCGGCCACGCGTTCGAATTCAAGCCGCACGACTACGAGGCGTTCGCCGAAGGTTTCGGCTTCGACGAGACACCCGACCAGGAGGCCGCGATCGCCGCGGTGATCGACGACCTCGCTTCGGCCAAGCCGATGGATCGGCTCGTGTGCGGCGACGTCGGATTCGGCAAGACCGAGGTCGCGCTCCGCGCCGCGTTCGTGGCCCTCGCCGACGGTAAGCAGGTTGCGGTGCTCGTGCCGACCACGCTACTGGCGGAACAACATTTTCAGGTCTTCTCGGATCGCTTCGCCGAGTGGCCGGTCAAGCTCGCCGAGCTGTCGCGTTTTCGCTCCGGCAAGGAAGTCAAAGCAGTATTGGAAGGCCTCGCGGCGGGCCGGATCGATCTCGTCATCGGTACGCACAAGCTGATCCAACCGGACGTCAAATTCAAAAACCTGGGGCTCGTCATCATCGACGAGGAACATCGCTTCGGCGTGCGGCAGAAGGAGCGGTTG
>CATPAO010000136.1 GCA_955652025.1 Casimicrobiaceae bacterium | reverse complement strand
TCGGGGCGCTGTTCCACTAGAGCAAACTGACGGCGGCTGTTGTGCGACGATGAGATGATCAGGCGGTTCACGGCCAGGAGCAGCCGCTCGTTGGCGGCGCCCAATTCCCGCTGTAGGCGTACGATGGCTGGGCTTCCTTTCGTCGACGAGATGATTCAGTGACCACGCGCCGCAGTGTTCTACTGGCAGGTGGCATCGGCTTACTCGTCGCGCATCGCCTCAGCCGCGGACAGCCTGCCGCGCCCACCCGTCGTGTCGGGATGCTGTTGGTCTCATCAGAATCCGGCGCTACCCACATCTACGCGTCGTTCAAGCAGGGAATGCACGATCTCGGCTGGCTGGAGGGGAAGAACGTCGAGTATCGATTCGTCTACGCCGATAACGCCGTGGATCGCCTGGACGCCCTGGCCAGCGAACTGATCGGGCGGAACGTCGAGGTGATCATCGTCGGAAATCCAGCGGCCACGCGCGCGGCGCAGCGGGCCACGAAGACGATACCCATCGTCATGGCGACTGTCGCTGACCCCGTGGGCAACGGGTTTGTCGCAAGTCTGGCCAGGCCGGGGGACAACATCACCGGCATCACTAGCCAGCAAGAAGAGGTGCTGAGTAAGCTGATCGGGATCCTGCACGAGGTCACACCGGGCGCCCGGCGCATCGCCATCCTGTTGAACGAAAGCAGTCCGACGCATCCCGTGTACTGGGCCGCCGCCGAGCGCGCCTGTTCCGCGTTGGACCTCGTTGCGCTGCGCGTTGTGGCCAGCGCACCGGCGCAACTCGGCGCTGCCGTCGAGCAGATCGTTCGACAACGATCGCAGGCCGTCGTGGTGGTCACAGATCCCGTCTACCTTAACGAGCGCGCCAAGCTGCAAGCGCTGATGCAGACCATCCGGCTGCCGGTAGCGTATGGGTGGCGCGAGCACGTGGTCGCGGGCGGGTTGCTCAGTTACTCGGCTGATATCGCCGCGAGCTTCCGCCACGCAGCGAAATACGTGGACAAGATTTTGAAGGGCGCCAAACCCGCGGATCTTCCCGTCGAACAGCCGACCAAGTTTGAACTGGTCATCAACCTGAAGACCGCCAAGGCGCTCGGCATCACCATCCCGCAGTCGCTGCTGCTGCGCGCCGACGAGGTGATCCAGTGATAGACCGGCGAAGCTTCATGAGCACGGTCGCAGGCGCGCTCCTTGCCGCACCGCTCGCCGCCGAGGCCCAGCAGACGGTCAAGGTCGCTCGAATAGGCTACCTCTCGACCGACCTTGCTCGTAGTCCCATGTTCGCAGAAGCCTTCCGGCAAGGATTGCGCGAGCTCGGTTACGTCGAGGGCCGCAACGTTGTAATCGAAATTCGAGATGCGCACGGCAATCCCGAGCGGTTCCCTGCTCTCGCGGCGGAATTGGTAGCGCTCAACGTTAACGTCATCTTCGCCCCGGGCACGCAGCATGCGTTGGCCGCGAGGCAGGCGACCACGATCATTCCGATTGTCTTCGCAGATGTTGCCGATCCCGAAGCGAGGGGACTCGTCACGACCCTTGCGCGGCCAGGCGGCAACGTCACGGGTTTGACCAATCTCAACACGGATCTGATCGGCAAGTGGCTGGAGCTGCTGAAGCAGGTCGTGCCACGACTGACTCGTGTTGCTTTCCTCTGGGACCCGGGATACTTGCCTGAACGCGCGCAAAAGGACACGCGGAACCAAGCAGACGTGGCGGCGCAGGCCCTCGGCGTGCGGCTTCAATTCGTCGAGGCGAAACGGCCAGAGGACTTCGACAGGGCGTTCTCAGACATGACCCAGGCGCGCACAGATGCTCTGATCGTGTGGGGCAACGTCATGTTCATCACCGAGCGAAGGCGCCTCGTCGAACTCGCCGCCAGGAACCGGCTCCCGGGAACCTACCCATTCCGTGAGTTTATCGAAGCCGGTGGCCTAATGTGCTATGCGCCCAACGTCGCTGATAACTTTCGGCGCGCGGCGGGCTACGTTGATAAGATCTTGAAAGGCGCCAAGCCCGCCGATCTGCCAGTCTTGCAGCCGACCAAGTTCGAGCTGGTGATCAACCTGAGAACCGCGAAGGCACTCGGTCTCACGATCCCACAATCACTGCTGCTACGCGCGGACGAGGTACTTCAGTGATGGATCGGCGAGCATGGACTTTCTGGGTAATGGCGGCATTCTTGCTTGCCGATAACGGGCACGCGGCCACGGCGACGCCAATACGCAGCATCGATATCGCTCAGGATTCGGAAGATAGGTCATGGGCATGAGCCGTATTGCCCGAGTACTCATTGCAGCTTTGGGAGTTGCTTTCGCCGCTGGCATGTCAGAGGCGCAGCAGCAAGACAAAATCCCACGTGTTGGCCTCCTCGTACTCGGAGGGCCGGGGCCTACCATTGACGCATTTCGTCGGGGCCTTGGTGAGCTCGGTTATGTCGAGGGCCGCAACATTTTGATCGAGCCTCGATTTGCCGAAGGACAGCTCGACAGAGTTCCGGAGTTTGCCGCCGAACTGGTCCGTCTCGATGTAGACGTCATCGTTGCATTCGGCGCGGTCGGGGTTCGGGCTGTTCAGAACGTAACCGTGAAGGTTCCCGTCGTCTTCGCAGCGGTGATCGACCCCGTTGCGGCCGGGTTCGCCGCTACGCTGGAGAGGCCCGGTGGAAATATCACGGGGATCACCAGCTTCGATCCACGCCAACCCAGAAAACAGTTCGAAATGCTCAAGCAAGTCCTGCCCGGCCTTACACGGGTGGCGCTTCTGAGCGATCAAGACGTCCCCGACGCACCGTCGGACCCTGGTTGGAACCCTCTTGAGCGAGCAACCGACACGGCGGCACGAGCGCTCGGGCTGCAGCCTCAGATGCTCAAGATAAAGGGTCCCAATCCGGATATCGAGGGCGCGTTCGCCGCGATGAGGAAAGAGGGCGCTGAGGCTCTGGTGGTACTGGAAGTGCCCGTAACCATTTTCCACCGCAAACGTATTGCGGAACTTGCGACCGCGCAGCGCCTGCCCACAATGTTCGTCGGCGGCCGGACAGTATTGGATGCCGGCAGCTTGATCGCCTACGGGACAAGTATCCTCGACACCCTGCCGCCCTTGCCGGGATACGTGGACAAGATTCTAAAGGGCGCCAAACCGCGCGAGATGCCGATCGAGGTCATCACGCGCCATGCTGTG
>CATPAO010000135.1 GCA_955652025.1 Casimicrobiaceae bacterium | reverse complement strand
GTACGGCGTGCGCCCCGGCACGTGCGCAGTCGTGTTCACGAACAACGACAGCGCATACGCGACGGCTCTCGCACTACGCGATGCCAACGTCACGGTCGCAGCGATCGTCGACGCGCGGCCCAAGGAGCGGCTCACCGGAACGTTGCCGCAGCGCACACGCGCCTTCGACCTGCCGATCGTCGCCGCCTCCACGATCGTCTGCGCGTATGGCAGCGACCACGTCGCCGCGGTCGACATCGCGTCGCAGGGCGGCGGGCCCTTGGGCCGGCTCGATTGCGATCTGGTATGCGTTTCCGGCGGCTGGAACCCGGCGATCCATCTCTTCTCGCAGGCGCGGGGCAAGCTTGCCTACGACGACGCCCTCGCCGCCTTCGTCCCGCGATCGTCGCCGGTGCTGATCTTCCCGGCTGGCGCTGCGAATGGGCGTTTCAGTCTCGCTGCCGTGCTCGTTGACGGCCACGCTGCAGGGCTCGCGGCGACGGTCGGTGGCGATGCCGCCGCGGTGTCCGTCGCGGCGCCGCAGGCCGACGCCGAAGCGGTCGGCATCACACAGCCGCTGTGGAGCGTGCCACCGCGCCACCGCGGGGACAAGCGCTTCGTCGATTTGCAGGACGACGTCACGGTGGACGACATCGCGCTCGCCGCGCGCGAGGGTTATACGTCAGTCGAGCACGTGAAGCGTTACACGACGCTTGGAATGGGACCAGACCAAGGCAAGACGAGCAACGTTGTCGGTCTCGCCCTTCTTGCCGAGGCGACCGGACGGTCGATTCCCGACGTCGGCACGACGACGTTCCGCCCGCCGTACACGCCGGTGACGCTCGGCGCGTTCCCGGGGCAGGAATGCGCCGCGCACGTCGAACCGACGCGCTACTCGGCGATGCACGACTGGCATGTCGAGCGCGGTGCTCGCTTCGTCAATACCGGTCTCTGGAGGCGCCCGCATTCGTACCCACTCCCCGGGGAATCGCCCGACGATGCGGCGAACCGCGAGGCGAGGAACGTGCGGACGAACGTCGGCGTCGTCGACGTTTCGACCCTCGGGAAGATCGAACTGCAGGGCAAGGACGCCGCGGAGTTTCTGAATAGGGTCTACATCAACCGCTGGGACACACTGGCGGTCGGCCGTTGCCGCTATGGCGTGATGCTGCGCGACGATGGCATCGTGCTGGACGACGGCACGACGTCGAGGCTCGGGACGACGCACTACCTGATGACGACGACAACGGCGAACGCGGTGATGGTGATGCAGCATCTCGAGCGCCTGCTGCAGATCAACTGGCCCGACCTCGAGGTGCACGTCATTTCGGTTGCCGAGCAATGGGCGGCCGCGGCGCTTTCAGGACCGAAAGCGCGCGATGTGCTCACGCGCATCGTTAACATCGACGTGTCGAATACCGCATTCCCGTTCCTCGCTGTTCGCGAGTGCAACATCCGCACGACTGTCGGCGCGATTCCCGCACGGCTCCTTCGAATGAGCTACTCGGGCGAGCTCGCCTATGAGATCCATGTGCCGGCCGACCGTGGACGCGCAATATGGGAAGCGGTAATCGCCGCGGGCGAATCGTTCGGAATCAGGCCGTACGGCACCGAGGCGATGAGCACGCTGCGGATCGAGAAGGGTCACGTCGTGATCGGGCTCGAGGCCGATGGCCGCACGACCGCGGACGATCTCGGCATGGGCAAGCTGGTGAGCCCCGCCAAGTGGTGTGTCGGCAAGCCGTTGCAGGATCGCCCCGCGCTGAGAGCACTCGACCGTTGGCACCTCGTCGGCCTCACCGCGCTCGACGGCAAGACGATGCCGCGCGCAGCGAAGATCGTCGCGGACCCCGACCACGCGCTACCGCATCCCATGCTGGGACACGTGACGTCGTGGTGCTGGAGCCCAAACCTCAACGCCTGGATTGCGCTGGCGCTCGTCGCCAATGGCCGCGCGCGGCATGGCGAATCGCTGTGGGCGGTGTCGCCGCTCGCGGACGCGAAGGTCCGCGTGATGGTCGGCCCCCCTTGCTTCATCGACCCGGAAGGAGAGCGCCTGCGTGGCTGAATCGCGGGACGACGAAATCAGATCGACGCGCCCCGGACGTTACGGAGCAGCCGGAGGCCACCTCGCGCTCGCCGAAGCGACGATCGCCGCGGCATGGAACGTGCAAGGCGATCCGGCGCGTTCGTTTTTCGTCGAGACGGCGCGCCGCCTTTTCGACGTTGCGCTTCCGCTTGCGCCCAATACGGCTACGCGTACTCCCGAATTGACGGCGCTTTGGCTCGGGCCGGCGTCGTGGCTGCTCGTCGCCGGCGCGGCGTCGCCGCTCGTCGACTACGCGGCGAAACGCGATGCAATGAACGCCGTCGGCGGGGCGCTGTTCGATGTCTCCGCCAGCCGCGTCGCATGGACGGTGTCGGGACCTCGTACCGAGGACGTGCTCGCGAAAGGCTGCCCACTTGACTTCCATCCGCGTGCGTTCGCCGCCGGCACGTGCGCGCAGAGCCTGCACGGCCACGTCAACGTGATGGTCGACAAGCACGACGACATTCCGACGTTTGCGGTGCTGGTTGCGCGGAGCTTCGCGCGCGATGTCTGGCGCGCGCTATGCGAAGCGTCTGCGCAGTTCGGCTACGACGTCCTGCCACCGGCGTCGTACCCGCCGGCGTCGTACCGCTAATGAATCGGGCTCAGCAAGTCGGCCAGCAGTGAAACGAGTGCATTGCGGTCGGTCAAGAGAGCGCCGATTGCCTGCTCGATGCGCGTCGCGCGTTCCGCGCCGAGCACAGGGATCGCCAGATCGCGATACTTCGCGCGCAATTCTTCGTCACTCAAGGGATTTTCCGGATTACCGCGCGCCAGCGCTGGCGCGGAGGTGAAGCTCCGGCCGTCGGCGAGCGCGACCCGCACGCGCGCCCACCGCTCCGCCGGAAAGCGCCGCGAGAACCCAGCGTCTTCTATTAGATTCACCTTCGACAGCAGACGCTGCACGCGCGCATCGGAAAGGCCGCGCACGTCGACTTCGGCGGCGCCGAGCTTGCCGAACACCAGCGCGGCCGCGACGGGGAAGGTGATGCTGTACTGCGCTTCCTCCGTCGTGCGGGGGCTCGCGCACTGCGAGCCGAGCGCAATCGCCTCACGGAAGCTTTCGATTGCGATGACGGAGACATCGTCGGCCGCGAAGCGATGCGTGCGCTGCAGATCGAGCGCGGCTTCAATTGCCGGTTGCGCCCAGCGACACACTGGGTACGCCTTGAAGTACTGCTCACAGATGCGCCAGCGTGTGTCGAGATCTTTCCAGAGCCCTTTCGCGTCGTCGCGCTCGACGGTCAGCGCGGGCGCGCCGGTGAAGCCTTGGCGCGCGAGCAACGCAGCGGTTAACCCGACAAGGGCGCCCCAACCGGAGCCGTCCTTCACCATCGTCGGCGAGTTGCAGGCGCGCAGTATCTGGCCGCGTGGTCCAAAGTACTCGGCGATACCCAGCGCGTGGCGAGTCGTCGCACTGTCGAACGCGAAATGCCTCGCCGCGATCGCCGCGCAGCCGAGCGCATTCCACGCGCCGGAGCAATGGTAGTCGGGCACCGTCGCGTGCAGAGCGATGCCTGCACGCGTCGCGACTTCGTAGCCCAGTGCGAGGCGCGTCAGGAATTCGCGGCCGTCGACGCGCGCGGGTGTTTCGCCCAACGCCGAAGCATCGACCAGCGCGAGCAACGCAGGCAGGACCGCCGCACCCGCGTGTCCTTTCGTCAACACATGGCCGTCGTGGCCGTCGAGCGCGTCGATCGTCGTCGCGCCGGCGAACGCCGTGCCGGCAAGCCCGGCTCGGCGGCCGTCGAAGAGAATGCGCGCGCTGCAACCGCTGCTACAGAGCTGCGTGGCCGCATATGCGGCGGCGATTGCCGGCGCGCGGGCCCGGCTGCCGCCCGCGGCGACTCCAATCAGGTCAAGTAGGCATCTTTGCGTGCTCGCTACGACGTCGTTCGGAAGATCGGCGAACGTGAGCCTGCGGACGAACGCGGGCAGGTCTACGAATGGCGCAACGCCACTTGAGCCTGGATCCTTCTCTAGCATCGACACGGATTCATCAGATCAACCCATTGGCCTTGAGGAATCCATCGGCCGCTTCCTCGGGCGTCTTCTTATCGACGTCGACGCTGGCGTTCAACCTCCCCATCGACTCGTCATTGAGCTTCGCCGACACGGAGTTCAGCGCATCAGCAAGCTTAGGATATTTGTCGAGCGCTTCCTTGCGCACGACTGGAGTCAGGTTGTATGGCGGCGCGTAATTCTTGTCGTCCTTCAGCACCACGAAGTTGAACGCGGGAATGCGCCCGTCGGTCACGAACACGACGGCCGAATCCACCTGCCGGTCCTTGAGCGCGTTGTAAGTGAGTCCCGTGTCCATCCGCTTCACGTTGTCGCGGTCAAACTCGAAGCCGTACGCGGTCTGCCAGCCGGGAAGCCCGTCCGGCCGCGCGTAGAACTCGGCATTCGACGCGAACGTGAGTTTCGCACCGCCCTTGATGGCCTTCGCGAAGTCGCTCATCGTTACAATGCCGCGCTTCTGCGCATCGTCCTTGTTCATCGCGAATGCGTACGTGTTGTTGACGGGCGACATGTTGAGCCACACGATGCCCTTCGCGGCGTCGACTTCCTTGATCTTCCTGTAGGCGTCCTCGGCGGTCGGAAACTTGTCGTTGATCTTGTTGTACACCGTCAGCGCGGTTCCGGTGTACTCCCAATAGACGTCGATCTGACCGTTCTCCAGCGCGGCGCGCACCGCGCCGCTGCCCATGCCGGCCTTGCGGTCCGGCGTGAAGCCCTTGGCCTTGAGCAGCGCGACAGTCATCGCCGTCATGATCTGCTGCTCGGTGAACGCCTTGCCGCCGACGACAATCGTCTGCGCGGCGGCGCTGCCCCAGCACATTCCCACGAGCGCGGCGCCGGCGATGAGCGTTTCCAACACGTGTTTCATGACGACCCCCTCCTCTCCCCGATTATTCATGAATTCCGCAGCGGGTTGACTCCGCGCGGGACCAGCCAATACTGCGCCTGCCCGAACAGAAAATCCACGGCCACCGCAAGCAGCGCCGTTGGAATTGCGCCAGCCAGCATCATCCCGTGCTCTTGCAGGTCGATGCCGGTGAAAATCAGCTCACCCAGGCCGCCGCCGCCGATCAGGAATGCAATCGGCGCGGTACCCACGTTGACCGCCATCGCGGTGCGCACGCCAGCAAAAATCACGAACAGCGCGTTCGGCAGCTCGATGCGCCGCAGGACTTCCGACGGCCCCATGCCCATGCCGTGCGCGGCGTCGACGAGATGCGCGGGCACCGCACGGATCCCCTCATACGTATTGCGGACGATCGGCAGCAGCGTCGCGATACACAACCCGACGATCGCGGGCAGTATGCCGATGCCGAGTAACGTCATCATCAGCGCGAGCTTGCCCAGCGTCGGGATCGACGTGACCATGTTGACGGCCTGAATCGCGCCTTCCGCCCAGCGCGCCATCCACGGCCGCGACAGCCAGATGCCGATCGCCACACCGAAGGCGATCGCCGCCGAACCCGAGATCGCGACCAGCACGAGGTGCTGCTTGGTGAGATACACGATGTCCTTCTTGTATCGCAGGACTTCCACGCCGAGCCCACTCGCCCAGAGGCCCGCGGCAACCGCGAGCGCGATGCCTCCGAGCACGAGATAGGGCAGCCGCGAGCGCGGCGTGGCGACGGTCGTGCTCATCCCGCGCCCTCGCTGCGCAGC
>CATPAO010000134.1 GCA_955652025.1 Casimicrobiaceae bacterium | reverse complement strand
GGGCCGATCGGCGCTATCGGACTTTTCCTACAGCCGAGTCGGTAATACTCCGATGGCGGGACGTTGCCGGCAGCGTATCGTTAGAAGAGTTCGTGCCCAGTCGGAGGTCGTCAATGAAGTCGATCCTCGATCCATCCTTCAAGTACGTTCCCAGCGCGGAGACCGACATTCGCAAGACCTTTGCGCGCGTACGCCGCGAGGCTCGTGCCCAAGAGCGGCCGGGTCGCGAGGACGCTCCGCGCAACATCGCGCTCTTGTTCGCCGGGCGGAAGGGCGCAGCGTAAGTCTTTTCGCAGGTCTGGTGAGTTTCAAGCGGGGAGATCGCGCAACGGCGCGCCGCTCCGCCCCACTCCGATGTTTTCCACAGAATCGTTGTAGAAAGCGCGAGCGTTGTCGCGTGCAGCCGATGTGCGGCGTGGCAATAAGGTGCGTGGTCTTCCGCAACGGATGATTCAGAGCGGCCAACAAGTGTACAACCCGCGCGGACCGTGATCAGGCTGGCATCGCGCTCGCCCACTGTTGCTTGGTCACCGGCGTGCGCCCGGCGAGCGCCGCCGCGATCAAGCAACGCCAGTGATCGATGACCACGGGATAACGCGCGTCCTGCGGGTGGAGCGACAGACGCAGCAACGAATCGCCTTCCGCGCGGGCGAGCTCGCGCCGGATCAACACGCGCGACATGGCCCGTCGCCAGCGCCGGTCGGGGCTGTAGCAGAGATTGGCGGTCGGCGTGAATCGCCACTCCGGCAATCGATAGACACCGGCGCGCGACGATACGTAACGGAAGCGAAAGCTGCTGCGATCGAGCGCGCGCCGTCCGGCGTTTCCCAACAGCCACGCGGGCGGCACGAAGCCGTAAAGCGGCCAGCCGAGTCGACGGAACGTGGCGATGCCCCGCTCGAGGCGCCAAGTCGCCGCCGCCTCGTCCAGTGCCGCGAACTCGCCTTCCGCTCGCGTCAGCACGCGCCGCTCGACAAAGCCGCGCAGTGTGCGCGGCGGCGGCGCATCGTCGCAATGGTGATAGCCGTGCAGCGCCAACTCGTCGCCGCGGGCGAGCCGCGCGTCGAGGGCAGCGACGAAGGCTCCGTCCTCTTCGATCGGATTCGCGTGGTGATAATGCGGAACGACGAGCAACGTCACCGGATTCGCGCCGACGTCGTCCAGCATTTGCAGCAGCCGCGCACATTCCGGCCACGTCGCGGGCGTGACGTCGTGGACGACAATCGACACCGATCCGTTCATCTCACGACGCCGCATAACGGGGCGCGTGCGACGCCGCGGCTTTGCACGCGCCGATACGTGTCGAGCAGGTCGCGCACGACCGTATCCCAGTTGTAGCCGTGCTCGACGTGGGCGCGGGCGGCGCGCCCCACCGCGTCCAAGTCACTACGATAGAACGCGCGGATCGCCGCGGCGAACGCATCGGCGTCGCGCGGCGCGGCGAGCATCCCGGTTCCGGGCGCGACGAGCTCCGGCGCGGCGCCGGCCGCGGCGGCCACGACCCCGCGGCCGCACGCCATCGCCTCGATCAGCACCAAGCCGAACGTCTCCTGGTCGCCGCAGTGGACGAAGCCGTCCGCGCTCGCGATGATGCGGGCGAGCTCGCGCGACGCATGCTCGAACGGCCGGACGATCACATTCGGCGGCGGCGCGATCGCGATGCCTTCGCCGATGAGGAGCAGGTGATAGCCGCGACCCAGGCGGCAAAACGCCGCCAGCAACGTATCGATATTCTTCTCCGGCGCGAAGCGGCCTGCGTAGACGAGCAAGCGCGCGTCGGCATCGAGGCCGAGCTCGGCGCGAAGCGTTGTAGCACGCGCGCGCGGGTTGAACGTATCGAGGTCGACGCCGAGCGGCCGGACATGCACGTTGTCGACGCCCCACGCGCGCAACCGCCGCCCCATGAACTGGCTCGGCGCAAGCACGAGATCGACGCGGCGATAGAATGCCCTCAGATACTCGCGCGCAATCGCGTCCATCGCCGCGCCGAAACGGCGCCTCAACGCGGTGGCAAGATCGACGTGACAGAAGGCGACGACCGGAACATCCAGCACGCGCCCCGCGTGGAGTGCCGCCCAGCCCGGCAAGCCGGGATCCTCGACCTCGATCAAGTCCGGCCGGCAATCGACGATGGCGCGCGCCCACCGCGGCAGGTCGAACGGCCAGCGGCGACGGGCCGCACCGAGCGCCAGGGTCGCGACAAAACGTTCGCCGCCGGCGCCGATCGAATCGCGCGGCCCCGGCACGAGCAATGTATGACGATGCGAAGGACTTTGCGCGAACCAGGCACGCTTTTCATTCAGGTACCGGGCCACGCCGCCGCTACCGGGCCCGTAGAGCATCGTCGTGTCGAGAACGTGCATATCGGCAGGCGCCCGCCGCGGGCTACGCAACGCCTGCGGCGGACAGCTTCAATCACGCCGGCACGGCCGGCCTCGCTGGTTCGACCCGCGTATCGCGTCCGGGTTCATCGCGCCCCTGACCGAAGCTTGATCGTCGGTTCTTCGATCGGGCGCGACCATTTTCCCGTTTCGAGAAGTCGCTCGATATCACCGCGGCCGAGCACCGGGTCGTGCTGCGCGCACGGCTCGAAGCTCGAGACCGGCCGATATTTTCGCGCCGATGGCGCGCGCCTTCGCCGGCGCGGGCGCCGGACCCGTCGAATCGCGGAACACGATTTCCGCTTCGAGCGCGACCGTGCGCGTCGCGGCGGTGGGGTGGCGGATCCGCCGCATGAGCAAATCCCACGCTTGCTGTGCGATCGCCGCGGCCGGCTGACGGATCACCGACAGGCGCGGGGAAACAAGCTCCGCCCATTCGGGATCGTCGAACCCGAGCAACGAGACGTCCTGCGGGCAGCGGAGGGCAATCGCACGCAATGCGCCCAGCACGAGCGACGACTGATGGTTGTTGCTCGTGATGACCGCCGTCGGCGGGTAGGCGGCGCGAAACGCGTGCGCGATCCACGCGCCCACCCCGGCCTCCTCGTCGCCGATTTCCAGGATTCGCACGTCGACCGAAGACGCCGCCTGGCGCTTCGCCGCATTGAGCCCTTCGATCCGATGCTGCGTGACTAAGCGTCCGCGCGATCGGCAGACGAAGAGAAGGCGCCGATGGCCGAGCGCCAGCAGGCGTTTCGCCGCTTCGCGGATCGTCTTACGATTGTCGAGCGTCACTTGGTCGAAACGCTTATCCGCCATCGGCCGATCGAGCAACACGAGCGGCGTCGCGTTGTCGCGCGCGAGATCGAGCGTCGCTGCGGGCGCGGGACTTGGGAACAGGATCAAGCCGTCGACCTGGTACTTGAGCAGGTCGCGGACGCGGGAGAATTCGGTCGCGGGATCATGGCGGCTGAAGACATGCATGACGCCGAAGCCTTCGCGCAGCGCGATGTCTTCGAGCGTCTCGGAGAGCGCGTTCAGGTAGGCCGTCGATACGTGCGGGAAGCAGATTCCCACCACCGACGACTGCCCGCGCCGCAGCCCCTGCGCGTGGAAATTGGGGACATAGCCGAGCTGCGTGATCGCGCGTTTTACGCGGTCCTGCCGCTCGCCGCTGACGGGGACCTGGCCGGACAGCACGTGCGACACCGTTCCGACGGAAACCTTGGCGCGCTTCGCGACGTCGTGGATCGTGGGCTTGGAACGGGGCATAGGCCTGCGATGCGGCGGAGGGTCGTTACAATGACCTGCGATCACCCCATCGTCAACACCCTCTCGAACATCCGCCTTTCAAGGATGCACGTAGCACTGGATCTTTTCGAACACCCATCCGTTTTTGCCGTTGCCGAGCTCGTTCCAATTGGTCGTGAAGAAGTGGTCGCGCCCGTTGGAGTTCCAGTAACGATACAACGGAATCGTGCCGGCGACCGGTTGGCTGTGGACGTAGCATGCCGGCCCTTCGAACACCCATCCGTACTTGCCCGCGCCGATCTCGGCGTAATCGGTGGTGAAAAAATGATCGCCGATCTGCGAGTTCCAATAGCGGTAAAGCGGCACGGTGCCGGCGATGTTCTGCTGATGGACGCGGCAGGCAACGCCTTCGTAGACGTACGCGGCGGTACCCGCCCCGAGCTCGGCGAAGTTCGTCGTGTAGAAATGATCGGGAATCTGCGCGCTCCAGTAGCGATGAAGCGCTACCGGCGTATCGGTCTCCATCCCCAATGCACCCAAAATCTGGCGCAAGTCGGGGCGGTTGCCGATCCGTTGTGTCGCCGGATAGGGCCCGGTCTGCTGCGGCGACCCGGTTGCGCGAAGCAGCGCGCGCGCTTGCGCCGGCGTGAACGGCGCGCCGCTCGCGCGCATCGCGCCTTGCGCGCATCCGATGACACCCACGACCATCGCCGCCGCGCTCGATGTGCCGGCAAAGTGATCGGTGTACCAGGTGTTGACGCTGGCGCCGCCTTGCAGGTCGCCGTATCCGGTCGTCGTGACTTCGCGACCCCAACCTTGCACGTCGAGCGGCGAGCCGTAATTGGAAAAATCGAGACGCGAGCGATCCGGCCCCCAGCCGGTGCCGTGTACGTTCGGCGGCGGCGTCCCCGCGCCGACCAGAATCGCGCCCGAATCGCGCGCGCCGCGCGGAAACGGATTGGCCCACGTCGCGGGGAAGCCGGCAACCGGCGTGTTATAGAACGGATCATCGAGGTTCTCGGCGCCGTTGCCGGCCGCCTCGATGACGATGACGCCTTTGGCCGTCGCGTAGCGAATTGCATCGTAATCGTCCGGCCACCATTCGAGAGGAAGGTAGCCTTGTTGTTGCGTGTAGCCCGCCGTGTTGGCGCGCGGACCGGCGCGATGCATTTCGATCAGAATGATGTCGCCCGAGCCCAAACGGTCGGCGGCGCTGTGGATCGCCGCCGCGGAGCTCGTCGCGTCGGCCGACGCGATCGCGCTGACATTGGCGTCGCCGCACATGCCCGTCACGCCGATGCCATCCCCGCTGAAGACGCCGAGCGTGGCCGTACCGTGATTCACCGAATCGCTATCGGTCAACGGCGTCCCGCCCACGACGCCGCCCTTGGCGAGTAGGTCCTCGTGCGCGAAGTTCCATCCGACTTCGACGTCGATGATGCGTACGCCCGCGCCGCGCCCGCCCGGGAGCGTCCACGCGAAGCGCGCATCGGCGCCACCGGGCGCGGGATCCAGATACGCCTGCCGCGCACCGAAATCGGGCGTCGTCGCGGGCGCGGGTCCCGCCTTCGGCTGCATGTCGTTCAACCCCGCCGGTTCCGCGCGCGGCTTGACATACGCCGCGTGCAGCAACGGCGATGCGGCCAGTGCCGCGGCGAGCGTGTCGAGCTTATCGTCGGCGGCGTGCACGCGATAGTAGTGGGCGAGGTGGGGCACCGCGATGGCCGCGGTCGCCATCGTCGCGGCCGCGTGCTCCAAGCGATCCTCGTCAGCATCGAACAACGGGCGCATCACCGCGCCCGCACCGTGCAACGTGCGGGTCAAGTGGGAAACGTCGACGCCGGCCTTCGATTCGACACCGCGCGACGTGGCGCGAAGTTGTGTCTCGGGTCGAGCAACGATGATGAGCTCACGCGAGCCGATCGGATCGGGCATGACATCCCTCCGCATGCGGATTTGGTGGCTGCAACGGGCGATCGAACATTGCATCGTGAGGCGCCGCCGGTCAAGCGACCATTCCGTCGCTGGCGCCGCCCGCCACGCGAGATGCGACTAGAATGACAAGCAACTCCCGCGCAAAAAGGAAACTCACGATGGACACCTGCCCGCATTTCGATCAGATTCGCAACGTGGAGCCGCACGCGAACGGTTGCGAGGATTGCCTTAAGATCGGCGAGGCCTGGGTCCATTTGCGGCTGTGCCTCACCTGCGGGCACGTCGGCTGTTGCGACCAGTCGAAAAACAAGCACGCGACCCGGCATTTTCATAGCAGCCATCATCCGTTGATCCGTTCGTTCGAGCCGGGAGAGGAATGGGGATGGTGTTACGTCGACCAGGCGTTTTTCGACTCGATCCCGAATCCGTCGCGGCGCGGATTCCGAGTGGGTTCGTGAATTCGCCGCCGCTGCCCGCAACGTTCGAACGAACGCGCGCCACGTGATCACGTCGGACCTCCTCAAGAACGTACCGCTTTTTGCCGGCATCCCGGACGCCGAGCTCGCAACGATCGCAGCGCGCGCCGCGGATATCCAGCTGCGGACGAACGACTGGTTGATCCAGGAGGGCGAGGTTCCCGCGTTCGTCATTCTGTTGTCCGGTCGATTGACGGTGTCGAAGCTGGTCGGCGGCATCGAGCGCGTCATCAACACGTATGCGCCGGGCGACTACGCCGGCGAAGTGCCGCTGCTGTTGGGCTCGCCCGCAATCGCCAGCCTGCGCGCCGCCGAGCCTTCGCGGGTGTGCCGGTTGCACGAGAGCGATTTCCGCGAGCTGATCGTCGCCTGTCCGCGCCTCAACCAGCAGCTGTTGCGGACGATGGCGACGCGAATCAACGGCCTGCAGCAACTGGCGGTCGAAGCGCCGCTCGCGACCGTGACGATCATCGGCCACCGCTTCGATTTGGCCTGCCATGCACTCCGTGATTTCTTGGCGCGCAACCGCATCGCGTATCGATGGCACGATCTGCGCGATCCGGAAGCGCGGCTCGGAATGCCGGCGACGCCACAAACCGACGAAGAGTACCCGGTCGTGCTGTTCCCCGATGGCACCCGCCTCGTCACGCCGTCGTTCCGCGCCGTGGCCGAGCGGCTCGGACTGCAGACGGCGCCGTCCGATGTGTGCTACGACGTGGCGATCGTCGGCGCCGGGCCCGCCGGCCTCGCCGCGGCGGTCTATGGCGCGTCCGAAGGTCTGCGGACGATCCTGATCGAGCGCGAGGCGCCCGGCGGACAGGCCGGCACATCGTCCCGCATCGAGAATTATCTCGGCTTCCCGACCGGCATTTCGGGTGACGACCTCGGCAAACGCGCGCTGCAGCAGGCGCAGCGGTTCGGCACCGAAATTCTTGTCGCGCGCGACGTCGTCGGCATCATGGCCGACGGCGCCGGCGCCTCGCGCGCCGTGTTGCTCGACGGCGGCGATCGCGTCGACACGCGAACGATCGTGATCGCCACGGGCGTCGCGTGGCGCAAGCTCGAAGTCGTCGGCGCCGAGGCACTGTTGGGTCGCGGCGTGTATTACGGTGCCGCGCGCACCGAGGCGGCGGGGACGCGCGGTCGCGACATCTTCTTGCTCGGCGGCGGCAATTCGGCCGGGCAGGCGGCGATGTTCTTCGCGAACTACGCGCGCACGGTGACGATCCTGGTGCGCGGTCCGTCGCTCGCCGCCAGCATGTCGCACTATTTGATCGCGCAGCTCGGCGCGCAGGCGAATGTTCGCGTGCAACCCTACAGCCAGGTCGTGGCACTCGAGGGCGACGACCATCTGGAAGCCATCGTCATCGAGGACCGGCGCACCGGGTTGCGCCAGCGGGCGCCTACCGACGCGCTGTTCGTGTTCATCGGCGCCGACGCCGAGACGTCGTGGCTGCCGTCGGCGGTGATTCGCGACGCGCGCGGCTACGTCTGCACCGGGCGCGACGTGATGGACCTCGTTGCGACGCGCCATGGTGCGTGGCCGCTTGCGCGCGATCCACACCTGCTCGAAACCAGCGTGCCGGGCATGTTCGCGGCAGGCGACGTGCGCCACGGCTCGATCAAGCGTGTCGCCGCAGGCGTCGGTGAAGGCAGCATGGCGATCGCCTTTATCCATCGCTATCTTGCCGAGCGCGCGACGGAAAATCCCGCTGCGCAGCAAGACGCCGCGACGATCGAGGCCGCGCTACTCGTCCGATAAAGCCCTACGCGGCGCGGCGGACCGCTTTGCGTGCCGCCGGCTTGGCGGTCTTGCGCGCGGCCTTCGCTTTGCCGGCGCGTTTTTTTGATTCGCGGCTGCCGGCGCGAAACCCGCGTGCAAGGAACCCACGTTTGTCGCGCGCTCGTTCGATCAGGACGGAATCGCCGAACTCGTGCGTCTTGTAGCCGCACCGCTCGAGCTCGTCTTCGGCGCGGGCAAGCGATGCGTCGCTCGCGAACGCCCGCAAGAGCTCATGGTGGCTCGACCCCGGCTCGTGCGCGCCGGACACGACCGCGTCGACGACCCGCAGCATGGTATCGGGGCCGATCCGTTGATTGGCGATTCCGAAGCCGTCGGCGACCAGTCCATCATCGCAAGCGGCGTGCTCGAGCGCGCGCACGACCGTCGTTCCGATCGCCACGACGCGCCCGCGTCGCGACTTGGCCATGCGAACGGCCTCCGCCGTCGCGCGCGGAATGAAATAGGGCTCATCGAACGGCAGGCGCACGTCGAGCGCGGGATCGCCGGTCGACGATATCCCGGCGACATGCGTCAGCGTCGCGAATTGCGCGCCGCGCGCACGAATCTCCGCC
>CATPAO010000133.1 GCA_955652025.1 Casimicrobiaceae bacterium | reverse complement strand
CTTTGAGCGTCGCCGGATCGAGCCCGAACCGCGCGTGTAATTCTCGCTCGGCAAGCGCAAGCGCCGCGTCCTTGGCGAGCTGTGCGCCGGTCCGCGCCTCCGGCAGCGCGTGGCGGAACGTGCGGACGCCGCCGTCGCTGGTGATCGTCAGGCGCCACTCCTCGGCGCGCTCGGCCACGTCGCCCTCGAACTTCGCGTAGCGGACATCCCACACGGGCGGCGCGAGCGCGCCGCCGATAAGCGCTCGGTACGCGTCGGCACCCGCCTCCCGCCACACGAACTTATGCCACGTCCATTGCTCCGAGTCGTCGTTGGCGAGCCGCACCGTGGCCATCTTGCGCCATCCGGCGGGAAGCGTGACGCCATGATCGGCGAGTGCCCGGTCCGCAATGGCGATCGCCGCGTTGCGATCGATCGCCAACGTCGGGACGTCGGGGCGAAACGGCGCAAAGACCCACCAGGCGGCGAGTCCGGCGACACCCAGGAGCGGCAACGCGCGCTGAAAAACGGCCGCGGGCCCCGAAACGCCCGTCACCGTGCGCGGGGCGACGGGTGGCGCTATTGCGGCCTCCGGGACGAGCGGTTGCCAGGCGCCGTTGCGAAGCGCGTCGGGAAGTTCACGCCACGCTCCCGATCGGGCGCGGCGCCACAGAATGATTGCGAGCGGCACGAGGCCGGCCGCGACGATCAGCGCCTGCTGGGGGAGCGCGCCGGGCGCATCGACCAGGAACACCGGAATGGAGAACAGCGTCAGGTCGAACAGCGCATGCAGCAGGACCGTGGGCAAGAGACCGAAGCGCAGGAAGATCAGCGCCCAGATCATCGACGGCACGATCAACTCGACCAGTCGCGAGTACGAAGGGAAACCGGGGTAGTTGGCATGCGCGCCGCCGAACACCAGCGCCTGCAACACGAACGCCAGCGCGATTCCCAGGCGGCGGCGACCGTAATGCGCGCCGATCAGCGCGCCCAGCGCGAGCGGAATCGCGCGAAACACGCACTCCTCCATGAAACCCGCCTGCAGCGACATCGCGATCGGCGACAGCGCGGGCACCGCGGAGCTCAGGATGTTGGGATCGGAAAGCATCTCCGAAGGCTGCCACCAGCCCAGCCAACGGTTGGTCGCGTAATAGAAGAGCATCACAAGCGCGAGCTCGAGCGGCACGAAAAGATAGCCGCCGAGGGTGCGTCCGAGGATTTGCTTGGTCGCCCCCGCCTCGCGCGACCAAATCCGCCACCACTGCGGATGTCGCGGAAATGCGCGACGCGCCAGCGATTCGGCCGCCATGAACGCGAGCGCGTAGCCCAGTCCGCTGGCGGTGAACAGGAAGATCGTGGCGGCGGCCTGCTTCAGCCACAATGTCGTCGTCGTTTCGGTCGTGTCGGCACCGAACCACGCGGCGGGCGTGGCCGCGAGATTCGAGAGCGCCATCAAGCCCCCGACGATCAGTCCCGCGATAAACGCCGGCCGCCATACGAGCCCATGTCGCCGCAGCAGCCAAAGCACGCCCAGAATCGTGCCGCCGAGCCCGTAGAGGACGCCGGCCGAAGCGCCGGCGATGTTGGCGATCAGATTGTTCGCGCTTCGCAGCTCTTGGAACCGCCGGCCGAACGCCTCGGGGATGAATACGAACGGCATGACGCCGGTCAGCTCGTCGCCGGCGACGACGAGCCGCAACCGCACGCGCGCCTCGCCAAGCTGTTCGGGTCGCTCGTAGACGAAGCTGTGGTCGACGCGGTCGTTTTTTTGCGTCTGCTGCGATTGCTCGAGGAATCGATAGCGCGCGAAGTCGATGCCCCAATCGTCGTGCGCGCGTTCCTCGGCGAGCGAGCGTGCCGCCGCGGCGGGGAGCGCTTTGGTCGTGGGATCGCGCACATAGGTCTCGGCGAGGCGACGCGCGAATCCGTTCAGCGCTCCATCCGGCTTGAAGCGGATGACGGCTTCGTCGATCGAGCCCAGCGTGAACAGTCGCACGTCCCACCAATACGGCGCATAGACGTCGCCCCGCGTCAGCTCGGCAAACGCGGGCCGGCCGCCGCCCTCCAGCTCGACGTAGTTTTGCGTCGCCCCGTCGTGATTGAACCGCGCGGCGATGCGCGCGTCTGCCGGCGCGAGCTTGAGTCGCGCCGCCAAGGCTTCGGCCTTGGCCATCGCTTCGCCGCGCGAGAGCTTGACGTCGAGGTTGACGAGCGGGATCGCAAGCGGGAAGAGGCGCGCCGCGACGATGATCGCCGCCGCCGACAACGCGGCATAGGCGATCCAGAACAGGGGCTTGCGGGTCAGTGCATTCAACGGCTTTCTTTCGATTCCAGGCTACGAAGGGTTTGATTGCCGACGGCGACCACGCCTCGTTGCGCCAGCGATTCGATCGCCGCCGCATCGTACCCGAGCCGGTCGCGCAGGACCTGCGCCGTGTGCTCGCCGAGAAGCGGCGGTGGTCTATCGTACGCGAGCGGCGCGCCAGAGTAGCGAATCGGCGTCGCAACCTGCGGCACCGTGCCGGCCAACGCGTGCGGAAGATCGAAGCGCAGATGTCGCGCCGCGAGTTGCGGGTCGGCGAACACCTGGTCGAGTGAATTGATCGGCCCGCATGGCACGCCTTGCGGCTCGAGCGCGGCTTGCCACGCGCCGCGTGTTCGGCTTTGCATAACGCCGGCGATCAGCGGAACGATTTCGTCGCGCCGCCGGACACGCTCCGCATTGGTCACATAGCGCGGGTCCAGCGCCCATTCCGGATGGCCGGCCACGGCGCAGAATTTCGCGAACTGTGCGTCGTTGCCGACGGCGAGAATGAGGTGACCGTCCGCGCACGCGAATGCCTGGTAGGGAACGATGCTCTGGTGCGCGTTGCCGGCCCGTTGCGGCGCATTTCCGGTGACGAGGTAATTGAGGTTGAGCGTCGCCATCATCGCGACCGCCGAATCGAGCAGGCAAGTGTCGATGAACGCGCCCTGCCCCGTCCGCTCGCGCGCCGCGAGCGCCGCGAGAATCGCGACGGCCGCGTACATGCCCGTCATCAGGTCCGAGATCGCGATCCCGGCCTTTTGCGGCCCGCCGCCCGGCAAATCGTCGCGCTCGCCGGTGACGCTCATGAATCCGCTCATGCCTTGGATGATGAAATCGTAACCGGCACGATCGGCGTACGGGCCGTCCTGGCCGAAGCCGGTGATCGAACAGTAGACCAGCCGCGAATTGACAGGAGCGACGCTCGCGTAGTCGAGACCGTATTTCGCGAGTCCGCCGACCTTGTAGTTTTCGACCAGCACATCGGCGCGCTGCGCGAGATCGCGGACGATGCGTTGTCCGGCTGCTTGCGTGAAATCGAGCGCCACCGAAAGCTTGCCGCGGTTGCACGACAGGTAGTACGCCGACTCGGTCGTATCGCGCCCGTCGGCGTCCTTCAGATATGGAGGTCCCCACGCGCGCGTGTCGTCGCCGCTGCCGGGACGCTCGACCTTGATGACCGTCGCGCCGAGATCGGCGAGAAGCTGTGTGCACCACGGCCCCGCGAGCACGCGGGACAGGTCGAGCACCGTCAGGTGCGCGAGCGGGCCGGGCATCGGCTATTCGGGGACGCCGGCCTTGCGCAAGCCCGCGATGAAGTGCGTGCGTATCTCCTCGACCCAGACCGCGTGGTTGGAAAACTTCTTGGCTTCGAGGCGTGCGATCGTGAAGTCGGGCACGCGCTTCATCAGCTGCGCCTTGGCGGCGGCCGCACGCGCCGTGTCGCCGGTTTGCGCATACGCCGCGGTCAGGTCCAGATAGATCCAATAGTCGTTGTTGTCCGCGACCGCGCGCTCGCATTGTTCGATGCCTTCTTTGTAGTGCCCGAGGTGAATGTGGGCGTGACAGGCCTCGAACATATACACCGGATCAGGCACGCCTAACATCGTGTTGCGCTTGGCGATCGCCTGTAGCGCTTCGTTGGATTTGCCGGTCACGATGAGAAGGATGATCGGTGCCCGGAAGCTCGACGGGTCGAGCGCGGCCGCCCGGTCGAACGCCTCGAACGCCGCCGGCCATTTCCATTGCCATGTGAGCGCCCATTTACGGGCGTTCCATGCGTTGGCGTCGCGGTCGTCAAGCGCGACCGCCCGCCGCGAATCACGATCGGCCTCGGCGAGCAATGCCTCGTTGCGCCCCGGCGGCAAAGTCGGAGGAATGCTCAAACAGAAGCGTATACATGTGTCCGGTCCACGCGGCGACCAGCGTCCGGTCGCGTTCGAGCGCCTGTTCGTAGAGCTTGCGCGCGGCGCGCGTCGTTGCCAGGTCCTCTCCGGTGAAGATCGTATCGGCGCGCGCGACGAGACTTTGCGCATCGTTCGTGTCGAGGGGAAGCGCGGCAACGCGTCGTCCCTCGGCATTCTGGAACATCACGCGCGTTGCAGCCGTCACGCGCGCGACCAGAAGTTCGTGATCCTCGACGGCGCGGGCGCGGGCGATCGTCCGCCGCTCGCTGCCGAGCTCCTTACCCGTCATCGTGTCCGTCAGTCGCACGTTGACGACGATGTCGTCGCCCGCGCCGCGCACGTCGCCCGCCACTACATAGCGGACGTTGGCGTCTCGCCCGAGCGTGCGCTCGTCGATCGCCTTGCCTTTTTCCAGTGATGCGATGCTGGACGCAGTGACCCGCGCATCGCGCATGCTATTCGCAAGCGCGCGCGTTACGTCCCCGGTCAATGAATCGGCAAGCGGGCGCAAATCCGCGTCCGCTGCCGAAGCGCCGAAAGGCAGCACCATGATTGAACGCGGCGATGGTCCTGCGACCGTGGCAGACCCGGCTGAGCCTTGTCGCTGCATCCACTGCCATGTTCCGCTTCCCACGACAGCCAGCACGGCGATCGCGCCCCCGATGATCGCAACGCGTCGACCGTTGAATCGACGCACGGCCGTCGCCTTTGCCGAGGCCGCCGTCGATGCATTCGCCGTCGATTTTTTCCCCAGTCCGACGCGGAACACGCGAATCGGTTTCGAGATGTTCTTGACGTGTTGCTCGCCGGAATCGATGAACTCGATGCCCAGGTCTTCATGCACCTGCTCCCATACGGCGGAAGCGACGCAGATGCCGCCCGGCTCGGCCAGCGTCTCGAGTCGCGCTGCCACGTTGACGCCGTCACCGATGATATCGTCGCCTTCGACAATGATGTCGCCGAGGTTGATCCCGATCCTGAACTCGATGCGCTCGTCGGGCGCGACATAGAGATTGCGTATGCCCATTTCCCGCTGGATCTCGACGGCGCAGCGGAGCGCGGAGGTCGCGCTCGCGAATTCGAGCAGCATGCCCTCGCCAGACGTCTTCACTGTCCGGCCACCATGTTCGGCGATCTTTGGAGCGATCAAGGCGGAATGAAGCGCGCGCAAACGCTCATGCGTGCCCGCTTCGTCACGTTCCATGAGGCGCGAGTAGCCGGCGACGTCGGCGACGACCACCGCGACGAGCCTGCGGCTGACCGACATCAGTGCGTTTCGCTCATTCGATCGCCTTGACGATCTCCTCGACGACTTTTTTTGCGTCGCCGAACACCATCATCGTCTTGTCCATGTAGAACAGCGGATTGTCGAGACCGGCATATCCGGCCGCCATCGACCGTTTGTTGACGACCACCGTTCGCGCCTTGTGCGCTTCCAGGATCGGCATGCCGTAGATCGGGCTGCCCTTCACTTCGGCGAGCGGATTGACGACGTCGTTCGCGCCGAGCACCAGCACGATGTCGGTGTTGCCGAAATCGCTGTTGATGTCGTCCATTTCGAACACCTGGTCGTAGGGCACCTCGGCTTCGGCAAGCAGAACGTTCATGTGTCCCGGCATCCGTCCCGCGACAGGGTGGATCGCGTAACGAACTTCCACCCCCTTGGCGCGCAGCTTTTGCGCCATTTCCTTCACCGCGTGCTGCGCCCGCGCGACCGCGAGACCGTAGCCGGGAACGATGATGACCGAATCCGCATTGGACAGCATGAATGCGACATCGTCGGCCGAGCCCGACTTGACCGTCTTCTGATCGGAACCCGCCACGACCGTGCCGCCCTCCGCGCCGAATCCGCCGAGGATCACGCTGAAAAACGAACGATTCATCGCCTTGCACATGATGTACGACAGGATCGCGCCGGAAGATCCGACCAGCGACCCCGCGATGATCAGCATCGGATTGTTGAGCGAGAAGCCGATGCCGGCCGCCGCCCAGCCCGAGTAGCTGTTCAGCATCGAGATCACGACCGGCATGTCGGCGCCGCCGATCGGGATGATGATCAGGAAGCCGAGCAGGAACGCGATCGCCGTCATCACGATGTAAGGCGGCCACTTCGCGTCGTCAGCCGAAAGGAAGAACCAGACGCCGAAGCCGATCATCGCGATCGCCAGCGCGAGATTCAGCCAATGCTGGCCGCCGAAGGCAACCGGTGCGCTGCGGATCCGGCCCGACAGCTTGCCGAACGCGATCACCGATCCCGAGAACGTGATCGCGCCGATGAACGTGCCGATGAAGAGCTCGAGCTTGTTGCCGGTCGGAATCGGGACCGGCAGGCCGAACGCGCCCGGATCGTGGATCGCGGCGATGGCGATCAGCACCGCCGCCATGCCGACCAGCGAGTGGAATGCCGCGACGAGCTCGGGCATCTGCGTCATCTGCACGCGCCGCGCGATAGCCGCTCCGATGACGCCGCCGATCGCAATGCCGGCCAGGATCCAGCCGACGTTTTTCGTGTGCGAATAGACGAGCGCCAGCGTCACGACCAATGCGATCGCCATGCCGGCGATGCCGAGCAAATTGCCGCGCCGGGCCGTCGATGGATGCGAGAGGCCCTTGAGCGCCAGGATGAAGCAGATCGACGCGACCAGATACCAGAGTGCGACCTGATTGGCGCTCATTGGTGGACCCCCACGCTTGCGGCTGCCGCCGCTGCGCTGCCCCCCGAGGGGGAGTAATTCGCGCCTTGGGACGGCCCCGCGGCGCTCATTGGACCCCCACGCTTGCGGCTGCCGCCGCTGCGCTGCCCCCCGAGGGGGAGTAATTCCCGTTGGCCCCCATCACTTCGTCTCGGCCGGGAGCGCTTTCGGCTCTTTCTTTTTGAACATCTCGAGCATTCGCTGCGTGACGAGGAAGCCGCCAAACGCGTTGATTGAGGCCATCACGACCGCAGCGACACCGACCCATCCGCCCCAGTCGAATACGGCCGGCCCCGCGGCGAGCATCGCGCCCACCAGGATGATCGCGGAGATCGCGTTCGTGACCGACATCAGTGGCGTGTGGAGCGCCGGAGTGACGCTCCAGACAACGTGGTAACCCACGAAGATCGCGAGCACAAATACGATCAGATAAAAAACAATCGGATCGACGCCTGCAGTCATTGCTTGCTCCTCATTGAGGCGCGCGCTTCAGCTCGCGCGTGGCACAACCTGTCCGTTGTCGCATATGAGCGTCGCCTTGACGATCTCGTCGTCGCGCGCCAGCGCAAATTCACCGGTCTTCAGGTCGAGCGACAGCGCGAGAAAGTTGAGCACGTTGCGCGCATACAGCGCCGACGCGTCCGCGGCGACGAGCGCCGGCAAATTCGTTCGCCCGATGATCTTGACGCCGTTCTTGACGACGACCTTGCCGGCCTCCGACCCCTCGACATTGCCGCCCTGCTCGACCGCCAAATCGACGATGACCGATCCGGGCTTCATCTGCGCAATGGTCTCGGCCTTGACCAGCTTTGGCGCCGGCCGGCCGGGTATGAGCGCGGTCGTGATCAGGATGTCGACGACTTTGCAGCGCTCGGCGATGATGCCCGCCTGACGCTGCATCCACGCCGGCGGCATCGGCCGCGCGTAGCCGCCGACGCCCTCCGCGATCTGGCGCTCCTCGTCGGTCTCGTACGGCACGTCGACCCATTTCCCGCCGAGCGACTCGACCTGGTCCTTGACCGATGGACGGACATCGGACGCTTCGATCACCGCGCCCAGGCGTTTCGCGGTCGCGATCGCCTGGAGTCCGGCAACACCGACGCCCAGGACCAGCACGCGCGCCGCCTTCACCGTTCCGGCCGCGGTCATCAGCATCGGCATGAACTTGCCGTACTCGTCCGCCGCCATGACGACTGCCTTGTAGCCGGCGATGTTCGCCTGCGACGACAGCACGTCCATCGACTGCGCGCGGCTGATGCGCGGCAGCCATTCGAGCGCGAAGCCGGTGACCCCGGCGCCGGCCAACGCCTGCACGCCGTTCGCGTCGAACGGATCGAGCAAGCCGATCATCACTGCGCCGCGTTTCAAGCGACCGAGCTCGTCGTCGTCGGGCGCACGGACCTTAAGCACGAGATCCGCGGCAAGCGCATCGGATGCACTGCCTATCGCGGCGCCCGCGGCGACGTAATCGGCGTCCGGCACGCTGCTACCCGTTCCGGCACCCGCTTCGACGACGATCGAGTGCTTGCCGGCGGCGGCCATTTTCTTGACGGTTTCCGGCGTCGCGGCGACGCGCATCTCACCGGAGCGCGTCTCGCGTGGAATGCCGATCTGCATGGTGTGATCCCCAACTGGTGGCGCCGTCCGGTCTTGTTGTCGCCGGCGGCGTGTCGCGTGGCCTTCCGTTATCGTGCCACATTTCAGGAATCAGGGATCAGGAACCAGGTATCAGCGGCACTTGCGGAGGTCGTTTCCCGGTTCCGCTTACGGCAGATCAAATCGACGCGGCAATTGCACGCCCCAATTCCGAAGTCGTCGCGCGGCCGCCCAAGTCGGGTGTGCGCGGCGCCTTCGGATCGGCCAGCACCCGTTCAATCGCGGCGACGATGGCGCGGGCCGCATCGCGATGGCCGAGAAATTCGAGCATCAGCGCACCCGACCAGATTTGTCCGATCGGGTTCGCGATGCCCTTGCCCGCGATGTCGGGCGCCGAGCCGTGGACCGGCTCGAACAGTGACGGAAACGTGCGCTCCGGATTGATGTTGCCGGACGGCGCGATGCCGATCGTCCCGCAGACCGCGGGACCCAGGTCAGACAGGATGTCGCCGAACAGGTTCGATGCGACAACGACGTCGAAGGCCTGCGGCCGCTGCACGAAATGCGCGCACAGAATGTCGATGTGGAACTGGTCGGTACGAATGTCCGGATACCGTGCGGCCATGGCGCGAAAGCGCTCGTCCCAGTAGGGCATCGTGATCGAGATGCCGTTCGACTTGGTCGCCGAGGTCAAGTGCCGGTTCGGGCGCGAGCTCGCGAGCTCGAACGCGTACGCCAGAATCCGATCGACGCCCTTGCGCGAGAACACCGATTCCTGGAACACGATCTCGCGCTCGGTCCCTTCGAACATGCGCCCGCCGATCGAGGAATATTCACCCTCGGTATTCTCGCGCACGACGAGAAAATCGATGTCGCCCGGCTGACGGCCGGCAAGCGGGGAGCGAACGCCCGGCATCAGGCGGACCGGGCGCAGATTGACGTACTGGTCG
>CATPAO010000132.1 GCA_955652025.1 Casimicrobiaceae bacterium | reverse complement strand
GCCCTTCACTAAGACGGGCGACAACACCTTCGCCGCGGCCGAAGGCGCCAAGCTGACCGAAGCGCAGTACGAGAGCTACAAGGCTGGCAAGCTGTACGTCAACGTGCACAGTGCCAAGAACCCTGGCGGCGAAATCCGCGCACAGCTTAAGGGCAACTGATACCGAGCATCGCTACAAAGCCCGGCGCGGTAAGTGACGGGCTTACTTTTTCTTTTTCAGCAGCTCCGACAGCGACTCGGCGCCGGTCTTTTTAAGTAACGCCCCAAGCTTCATGTCGCCGCGGTGGCCCTTGGCGAAATGGTCACCATATTCCTTGCGCAACGTGCTTACCAAAGTGTCGCTCCGCTTTTTATGAATCTGGCCCGTCTCGTCACGGCCGCGATGATCCAGTCCGATCGGCTGATGCCTCTTCTTCATAACTGGCTCCGAGTGTATTGGGAAATGCGGTGATAGTTTAGCGTACTAGGTGTGTTCGTACTCAGCGCCCGTTCGGCCGGCCCTGCGGCGACAGCCTGCTACAGGCTTCGTTCCCAGCGGGGCGCGGCCAATGCTCCGCTTCCTAGAGCAGGAGGTGGCTCGGTTCATTGACTCCGTAAGCGGCGGGCCAACGGTCTTCGTTCTGCGTCCTTCGTCCAGAGTACTCGGTACCGGGAACGCGGAACGTTGCGGTGCGCGTTCCAGCGTTGCACCGGTGCCGTAGTAGCGACGGTGCCGCTTAGGTTACACCGTGGCGCACATGATCACCGCCTCGGGCCCGTAACCCTCGGCGAGATAGCCCATGGCAATCATCTGGGCTTTGATCACGGGATCGGCGGTATAGCGGTGATTGGAAGTCGGCGCGCTGGTTCCACAGCCGGTAAATCGGGGTCGTTGCCGTCGGGCAGGTGCCGGTGGTCGTGTCCGGCAGCGCGACAAAAAACACGTTTGGCGATTCGTAGACGTGGCCGCTGTAATTCGGGTCGGTCGCCGTTTTCTGCACGATGGCCGCGCACTCGACCGGAGAGGCTGAGAAATGCGAATTCCCGTGTTGTGGCGGAATGTAGAAGCGGCATACGGGATTGACGCCGGCGCCCCCGCTGGTCTGACTCGGAAATACCTTGAACGTCTGGCCTGTGCGCGACCAGCCCGAGATCCGACCGGAGTCGAGCGCGTCGATGTCAGGCTGAAGCGCGCTGATGAAGTAATGGTCGAGGCTTGCGTTGTAGTACTCGACCACTGAAACGGGAGAAGGCGTCGCCGTCGCCGATCGGCCCGCAAAGTTGGTCGCGACGTTAGGAACTACGGCCCCACTTCGGTTGATCGCCATGACGCCGTCAGTCGGCAGGGGGGCGTACGGCACCTGATCCACTCCAGCATAGTTGACCGTTCCGCCGTCGGTCGCGAGAAACTGGTTGGGGATGACATAGTCAGGAGTGACGAGCCCGAGCGCGGCAAATCCCTGCATTGCGATCAACACCCGTTTGTTGGCCGGGCTTGGACTGCAACTGTAACAACCGCATGTACCGCCGGGTAGGTTGCTGGGAAATGTGAACGTCTTGGTGTTGCCGGCATGTGCTCGTGAAGCTGTGACCGGCCAGCAGATTCTCACCGTCCGCCCCCAGCGACTCATGCAGCACCACGAACTGCACGGTACCATCCGCGTTGGAGTAGATCTGCTCGATCTAGAACGTGTGCCCTCCGTCCGATACCAGAGAAAGAACGAGACGCGATGTCTCCTGACAATAGCATGGGCAGGATCAGCCTCGTTCGTGATTCTGTTCAGCGCGACTGGAAACTGAGCGGCGCATGCGCGGTAGACTGCACCCCGTTATTTATTTCTCTCATGTGCGGTAACGCACAGACGGGCGCCCTCACGGACGTCAGCGTGATAAGCGAGTCATGGACCGTCGCGTTCATGGCGCAAATGACAGATATTCCCCTTCTTATCCCTGCTCAGCTTCAGCGTTAAATCTTGGGAATGTATGGCGCATGCCGCGTAACAGTCAGTCTTAGACGTTATTTGTTGCGGACTTCGAACTTATCGGGGGCCAACGTTATGCGAAAACAGGTGAGCAGGTCGGCCGTTGTTGCATTGCTCTCAGCAGCCTTGCTGATGCTCGCGATGCTAGGAGCGGTGGAACCGGCGCGGGCCGTACCGTCCTACGCGCGCCAGACAGGGCAGGAGTGCATTGCCTGCCACGTCAGCTTTCCCGAACTGACGCCTTACGGCCGGTATTTCAAGCTGACGGGCTACACGATCGGCAAGACATCGTTTTCGTCGGATGGGATGAACTATGTGCCGCTGGCGGTGATGGCGCAGGCATCCGTTACCAACACGCGGAACAACAACACGACTGATCCGGTCACCGGCGATACGGTCTCCGTCAATCAGCGCAACAACGGCCTCGTATTCTGCTGCGCCAGCCTCTTCCTCGCGAGCAAGATCAACGACTATATCGGCGGCTTCATCCAGTGGACGTACAACAATCTCGCAACGACGGCTGACGGAACGCTGGGGGGGCACAGTGGTATCGACAACACTGACATCCGCGTGGTCGGCAAATACTCCACCGCAGGGGCGGCGGAGCCAGACTTGATTTACGGAGCAACGCTACACAACAATCCCACCGCGCAGGATGTCTGGAACAGCACCCCGGCGTTCGGCTTTCCGTTTACGACATCACCACTGGCTAACACTCCATCCGCCGCAACGATTATTGACGGGGGGCTCGCGCAGCAGGTCGCGGGGATGGGGGGCTACGTCTTCTGGAGGAAGACGCTATATGGCGAAGTGTCGTTTTACCGAACCGCGGATGGCGCGTTTTCGATCTTGCGCCAAGGGCAAGACATCCACACGGACGGCGGCGTGGCCGCGCTCAAGGGATACAACCCGTACTGGCGCTTCGCCTACAGCCACGACTGGGGCGCGAACTCGGTCATGGTGGGCACCTACGGCATTGTCGCTGATCGCTATCCCAGCAACTTCGACACTTCCACGCCAACCGATCGCTTCCGCGATATAGCTGTCGATGCGCAATACCAGTACATCACCGACCCGCACACGGTCACCGCGCAGGCGACCTTCATCCACGAAAAGCAATCGTATAACGCGAGTTTTCCCGTGACCCTGGAAACTGGCGCGGGTATCGGCGCCGGGCCCACGCCGGCGAACCTGACCGACACTCTGCGTACGTTCAAGGCAAAGGCGACCTACTATCGCGACCGCAAGTACGGCTGATAGGTCGGATACATCTCCACCACGGGTACCGCCGACAGCGGTCTCTACGGCGCCGATGCCGACGGAAACGCCAGAAGACCGGACAGCAGCGGGTACATCATCGAGCTCGATTATGTGCCGATCCAGTACCTGCGGCTGATGCTGCAGTACACGGGCTACAGCAAGTTCAACGGCGCGTCGACCAATTACGATGGCAACGGCCGCAACGCCCGTGACAACAATACGTTGTTCTTCAATGTCTGGGCGGCATTTTGATCGCGTGGGCGAAATCCGCGCGGCCCGGAGAGCGCGGTGGACGGACGGCCGGCATTTCGACGAGGAGTTCACGGATGAAGTACGTTCGCTCCGCAGTCTTCGCGCTTGTTGCGGTTGCTACGACGCTCTTGAGTGCCCAGACCATTCCACCCGATATTCAAAAGGCGGCCGAGGAAAAGGCCGTCAACCTTTGCTCGACCTGTCACGGGCCGCGTGGGATCAGCACGTCGTCGGAGT
>CATPAO010000131.1 GCA_955652025.1 Casimicrobiaceae bacterium | reverse complement strand
TGGAAGGCGCCATCGATCATGCAGGTCGAGGGTGCACGCGACGTCGCGGTGGAATTCTTCACGATGTCGAAAAGCTACAACATGGCGGGCTGGCGGATCGGCTTCATGGTCGGCAATCGCGATCTCGTGCACGCGTTGGGCCGTATCAAGGGCTACCACGATTATGGGACGTTCACGCCGATCCAGGTGGCCGCGATCGCCGCGCTCGAAGGGCCGCAGGACTGCGTCGCCCAAATCTCGGGCCGCTATCAGTCGCGGCGCGACGTCCTCGTCAAGGGTCTGCACGAAGCCGGTTGGAAGGTCGACACGCCCAAGGCGTCGATGTACGTGTGGGCGAAGATTCCCGATGCGTACGCGAAGGTGGGATCGCTCGAATTTACGAAGCAACTTCTCGCCAAGGCGAAAGTCTCCGTCTCGCCCGGCATCGGGTTCGGCGAATTCGGCGACGGCCATGTCCGCTTCGCGATGATTGAAAACGAGGCGCGTACTCGGCAGGCGATCAGAGGGAGTAAGCAAATGTTTCGCGAAGGCGGCCTCGTGTGACTATGACGCGCCTCGTTTCGGCGAATGCTAACGTGAGCGACGCGATGGTTAGGCGAGCGGACGCGAGCGGTATTCGTTCAAATGAAGCCCGTACTCGCCAAGCGATTCGGGGATAAAGCAAATGTCTCGCGAAGACGCGCTGCTTTGATGAAACCACTCCAAGTCGGGCTGGTCGGCTTCGGCACCGTCGGCAAGGGTGTATTCGACGTGCTTCGCCGGAACGAGGAGGAAATCACGCGCCGCGCGGGCCGCCCGATCCGCATTGCGTGGATCGCTGCGCGCACCCTCGATCGTGCACGCGATGCGACGCGTGGCGTCGCCGGTATCAACCTCACCAACGATCCGGCGATCGTCGTCGCACATCCCGACGTCGACATCGTGTGCGAGTTGATCGGCGGCGTTGAGCCGGCGCGTTCGCTCGTTCTCGACGCGATCGCTGCCGGCAAGCACGTCGTCACCGCGAACAAGGCGCTGCTCGCCCAGCATGGCAACGAAATCTTCGCCGCCGCGTCGGCCAAGGGCGTGATGGTCGCGTTCGAGGCCGCGGTCGCCGGCGGCATCCCGATCATCAAGGCATTGCGCGAAGGGCTCACGGCGAACCGCATCGAATGGATCGCAGGCATCATCAACGGCACGTCCAATTTCATCCTGTCCGAAATGCGCGCGACCGGCGCGTCGTTTGTCGAGGCGCTCGCGGATGCGCAGGCGCGTGGTTACGCCGAGGCCGACCCGACGTTCGACGTCGAAGGCATCGACGCCGCGCACAAGTTGTCGATCATGTCGGCGATCGCGTTTGGCGTGCCCATGCAATACGAGAAGGCCTACGCCGAGGGCATCTCGCGGCTCACGCGCGAGGACATCCGTTACGCCGAAGAGCTCGGATATCGAATCAAGCTCCTTGGCATCACCCGTCGCGCGAAGCACGGCATCGAGCTCCGCGTGCATCCGACATTGATACCGACGAAGCGGTTGATCGCGAACGTCGAAGGCGCGATGAACGCGGTCCTGGTGAAAGGCGATGCCGTCGGCGCGACGATGTATTACGGCGCCGGCGCCGGCGCGGAGCCGACGGCGAGCGCCGTCATCGCCGACCTGGTCGACGTGACCCGCATGCATACGGCGGATCCCGAGCATCGCGTCCCGCATCTGGCGTTTCAGCCGGACCAGTTGACCGACGTCCCGTTCCTGCCGATGGGCGAGGTCGAGACGAGCTATTACCTCCGCATGCGCGTCGATGACAAGCCGGGCGTGCTGGCCGACATCACGCGCATTCTTGCCGATCGCGATATCTCGATCGACGCGATGATCCAGAAGGAGCCGCCCGAAGGCGTGGACCAGACCGACATCATCCTGCTGACGCATCGGTCGATCGAGAACCGTGTCGTCGACGCCATAGCACGTATCGAGGCGTTGCCGACTGTCCGCGGCAAGGTCGTGCGCATTCGACTCGAACAGTTGAACTAGATGACGACCCCCACGCTCGCTGCGTTCGCTGCCCCCGAAGGGGGAGCAAGCCTCCCTTGGGGCGGCCCGGCGGGAGGCGGGACGACCCCCATGCTCGCTGCGTTCGCTGCCCCCGAAGGGGGAGCAAGCCTCCCTTGGGACGGCCCGGCGGGAGGCTAGATGCGCTACGTGAGCACCCGCGGCGCGTGGATGGGCGATCCGCAGCCGTTTTGCGCGATCCTTCTCGAGGGTCTCGCCCCCGATGGCGGCCTGGCTGTGCCGGAACGCTATCCGCGCTTCTCCGCGGCGGAATTCGAGGCGCTGCGCCCGCTCGGTTATCGCCACCTCGCGTTTGCCGTGCTGTCGCGCTTCATCACCGAAATTCCCGCAATCGAGCTGCGGCGAATGATCGACGCCACGTACTCGCGCGAGGTGTTCGGCTCCGACGACGTAACGCCGCTCCTGGCGCTCGAGCCCGGGCTCTCGCTGCTGCGCGTTTCCAATGGTCCGACGCTCGCGTTCAAGGACATCGCGCTGCAGTTGCTCGGAACGCTCTTCGAGTACGCGCTTGCACGCGAGAACCGAACCTTGAACATCGTCGGCGCCACCTCGGGGGACACCGGGCCGGCGGCCGAATACGCGATGCGCGGCCGGGCGCGCGTCAATGTCTTCATGTTGTCGCCGCACGGCCGGATGAGCCCGTTCCAGCAGGCGCAAATGTTCGCACTCGCCGACCCCAACATTCACAACATCGCGATCGAAGGGACATTCGACGATTGCCAGGCGATTGTGAAGGCGGTGGCCGGCGACGCGGCGTTCAAGGCACGGTGGCGCGTCGGCGCGGTCAATTCGATCAATTGGGCGCGCGTTGCTGCGCAGGTCGTCTACTACTTCAAGGGCTACTTCTCGGCTACGACGCGCGTCGGTCAGGACGTGGCCTTCGCGGTGCCGTCGGGCAATTTCGGCAATATTTTCGCGGCCTGGGTCGCACGTGAGATGGGCGTCCCGATCGCCCAATTGATTCTCGCCACCAACGAAAACGACGTCCTCGATGAATTCTTCCACACGTTGCGCTACCGTCCGCGCGCGGCGGCGGAGACGCATGTCACGTCATCGCCGTCGATGGACATCTCCAACGCATCGAACTTCGAGCGCTACATATTCGATGTCGTCGACCGCGATCCGGCAACCGTGCGCACGCTGTGGGGCGCGCTCGGTACCGCGGGTGGTTTCGACCTTTCGGGCACGCCGCACGCCGCGCGCGTGCGCGCCTCGGGATTCGTCTCGGGGAAGAGCACGCACGCGGATCGCATTACTACCATTCGCGACGTCGCGACACGTTTTGGCGTGATCATCGATCCGCATACGGCCGACGGCGTCAAGGTCGGCCGTGAGCTCGTCGACCGCGACGTGCCGCTGATCTGCATCGAGACCGCGTTGCCGGCGAAGTTCGCCGCGACGATTCGCGAGGCGCTCGGCCGCGATCCGGAGCGTCCGCCTTCGTTCGTCGGACTCGAGTCCCGGCCACAACGTGTTACCGTGCTTCCCGCCGATGTGTCGCGGGTCAAGGCGTTCATCGCCGAGCGCGCGCCAGCGGTCTGAGACATACTTCGCAGTCGACCGGGATCCCGTGCGCCACATTCTGTCCGACTTGGTTCGCAATCTTGTCGCGGGCTTGCGCACCGCCTTCTTCGCGCCGGTCACGCGCCTCGCATTTCGTGTCGACTTGGCGCAACTCGTGCTTCTGTTCGCCGTGTCGGCGGCGATCGATCTCGGCCGCGATTGGCTTCGCACCGATTCCGATCGCGTATTTTCGCTGCTCGGCGCAGGCACCGAATTCTTCGGCGCCGGGCTGTTTCTGTTTATCGCCGCCATGTTGGCGCTCCTCTATCGCCAGCGCGCGATGGCGTTGGCGCTGGCGGTGATCACGCTGTCCGCGCTGCCGGTGTTGCAGGTGGCGCTCGAGCTTCCGCCATTGCCGCGAGTCATGGCGCTGCCGTCGTGGATTACCACGGCCAATGTCGTCGTGGTGTGGATCATCGCGGTCTTCATTCGTTGCGTTTGGCTGGCGCTTGCGCCGGCGACGACGTGGCGCGCGCCGCGGGCGCTATTCGGCGCGTTGTTGTTGTCGCTGCCGATCTGGCTTTCCACCACGCTCGCCCCAAACGACCCATGGTTCACGAAGCCATCCCAGATCTCCTCGATCGAGGGGCTGAATGCGGGTTCGGAACCGGTGCTCGCGGCACAATCGTTCCTGCTCGATCACCTGCTCGAAAAGCTGGATGACGAACGGCCCGGCGTCACCGATTTGTATTTCGTCGGCTTCGCGCCCTATGGATTGCAGGACGTTTTCCGCAAGGATGTCGAGGCGGCGCAAAAAGTGATGGACGAGCGGTGGGGAACCGCCGGCCGCTCGATCGTCCTGATCAACAATCCGCAGACGCTGTTGACGACGCCTTTCGCCACGGTCACCAACCTTCGCGAGACGCTGAACGAGATCGGCGGGGCGATCGATACCGAAAACGACGTTGTCATGGTGTACCTCGCGAGCCACGGATCGCCTGATCACCGCCTCGCGGCAGCGCAGCCGCCGTTGTCGCTCGTCGAGCTGACGCCGGCCGGCTTGCGCCAGATGCTGGACGACGCAGGTATCCATTGGCGCATCGTCGTCGTGTCGTCATGCTTTTCCGGCGGCTACATCGATCCGCTCAAGGACGACCGCACGCTGGTGATCACCGCGTCGCAATCGGACCGCATTTCGTTCGGCTGTGGCGACCGCAGCGACGCCACGTTTTTCGGCGAGGCGTTCTTCCAGCAAGGACTCGCGACCG
>CATPAO010000130.1 GCA_955652025.1 Casimicrobiaceae bacterium | reverse complement strand
CGCTTCGTGAGACCGGCGCCGCCGGACAGCTTGGTGCTGTCGACCGGTGCGGCCGGTGGCGCGTACGAGCATTACGCACGCCTCTATCAAGCCTACCTCGCGCGAAACGGCGTCGTGCTCGAGCTGCGGCCGTCGAGCGGGTCGGTCGAAAATCTCGCCCGTCTGGTAGAAGGCACGGTGGACGCGGCGTTCGTGCAAGGAGGCGTCAAGCCCGACGTGGCCGAAAACGCATCGGCGGCGCCGTCGGTCGTGTCGCTCGGCGCGCTGTATGTCGAGCCGGTGTGGGTTTTTGTCCGCGCGACCAAGCGTCCCGTGCAAAGCGTTGCGGATATGACTGGCCTGCGAATCGCGATCGGCGGCGAAGGCAGCGGAACGCGTCCGCTCGCGCTCGAGCTCTTGCGCGTGAACGGTGTGGATGCGTCGAACGCGACGTTGTCGCCGCTGACCGGCCCCGACGCGGCGGCCGCGCTCGGACGCGGCGAGCTCGACGCGGCCATCCTGATCGCGGGTGTCTCCGCGCCGGTGATCGGCGATCTGCTGCGGCGCAAAGACGTACGGCTTGTGAGCCTCGTGCACGCGAACGCCCTCGCACGGCAATACCCCTATATGACCCCGCTCTCGCTGCCTCGGGGCCTGGTCGACATCAAGGCGGACTTGCCGGATCGTGACGTTACGACCGTTGCCGTGACGGCGAATCTGCTGGTGCGCGCCGACCTGCACCCGGCGCTCATGAATTTGCTGCTCGACGCCGCGACCGGGATCAACGGCGGCGCGAGCCTACTTGCCGATGCGGGCACCTACCCGAATCCGCGGCGGCAGGATGTCCCAGTTGCCGACGAGGCCGATCGTTTTTTACAAATCGGGCAAGCCGTTCCTGCAGCGCTACCTGCCGTTCTGGATCGCCAATCTCGCCGATCGGATGCTGGTGTACCTGATCCCGATCATCGCCGTTCTTATTCCTGCCGTGCGATTCCTGCCGGACCTGTACGCATACCGGCCGAAATCGAAGATCGCCGCGTTGTATGAAAAGCTCCGCGCGCTGGAGCGCGAAATCGGCGGCGACCTTGACGGAGCCCGCGTCGCGGGTTACGTCGCGCGCCTGGATGAGATCGAGGCGGAAGCCACCGCATCCAACACGCCGGCGTGGTTCGCGCAGGACACGTATGTCTTGCGCGCGGCGATCGATCTCGTGCGCGAACGGCTGGGGCATCCGGGCGCGAAGGCGATTCCCGGATTGCGTGCACCGGCGCGTTCGGATGTTCCCTAGGCACCGCGGCCTTTTTGAAGAATCGCCAGCGCCTCGTTGACGAGATCGCTATGGTTGGCTGGTATCTGCCCGGCAGGCGTCATCTCGTCGACCACCTGCGGCAGCATTTCCGCCACGCCGGAGGATGCCTGCTCGCGCGTAATGCCCAATTGTTGCGCGATCTGTCCCAGTTGGCCCTGGCCGAGGATCTGTTGCAGGACGTTGGGATCGATCGGCTGATTCGGGCCGGTGCCGATCCACGATTGCGCCTGCTGGCCGTAACCCGCCTGCTGGAATTTGCCCAGGATGCCGTCGAGTCCACCGTTTTGCTGCAGCAATTGCAAAACCATCTGCAGGAGCGGACTTTGCGCCTGCATGTTCGGGCCGCCCGTCATTCCGCCCATGGAGCCGCCCATCGATCCCCCCATCGGGCCGCCCGATCGCCCGCCCATCATGCCGCCGAGAATCGCGTCCAGCAGTCCCATGGTTCGCTCCCGCGGATCGTCGAATCGCGAAGTCTACGCCGAGTCGAATCTATTCGGCGAAATCGAACGGATCGGTAAGTTTTGACGCAGCACCGTGACTAACGATCGGGGCCACTCGCGTCCCCCCGAATGCCACCTGGCCGTGATGCCGAAGTCTCGCCATGCTCGGTCTCGCCGCGGGATCCGCCCCCGACTTTTTTGAACGTACCGCAAAGGGTCGAAAATGTTCGACGGATTGACGGCGCTGGTCACCGGTTCGACCAGCGGCATCGGGCTGGGCATCGCCACCGCGTTCGCCGCCAAAGGGGCCAATATCGTGCTCAACGGCTTCGGCGACGCCGCCGCGATCGAGTCGATCCGTAACAAGCTCGCCACCGATCATGACGTGCAGGTGCGATACGACGGCGCAGATCTGTCGCAGCAGACGCTGATCGAGGTGATGATGGACAAGGCGATCGCCGAATTCGGCGCGATCGACATCCTGGTGAACAACGCCGGCGAACAACGCCGGCATCCAGTTCGTCGCGCCGGTGGACGAATTCCCGGTCGACAAGTGGAAGACGATTCTCGCGCTCAACTTGTCCGCATCGTTTCACGCGATCCGCCTCGCACTGCCCCGGATGAAGGCGAAGAAGTGGGGCCGGATCATCAATATCGCGTCGGCGCATGCGCTCGTCGCGAGCCCGTACAAGTCAGTCCGCGTACATCGCGGCGAAGCACGGCATCGCCGGGCTCACCAAGACGGTCGCGCCGGAAGTGGTGGAGCAAGGCATCACGATGAATGCGATCTGCCCGGGTTACGTGTGGACGCTCCTGGTCGACAAGCAGATCCCGATACGGCGAAGGCGCGCGGGCTGACCGAAGCACAGGTCATCAACGACGCGTTGCTGCACGCGCAACCGACGAAGCAATTCGTGCAAATGAGCGAAGTGGCCGCGCTGGCCGCGTTTCTGGCAAGCCGAGAGGCCGCGTCGATCATGGGTGCCGTCATTCCGATCGAGGGCGGCTGGACGGCGCAATGACGCGGCAAGTCGTTCACCGATCAACGATTCACTTTCAGGACAAGAGGCAGTCACGATGACGACGAAGAGAACAGTGCGCCGCGCGAAGACCGGCAATGGCGTGCCGCCGGCAAGAGTGCGGCTGGACTTTCCCGGACAGGTGGTGCTCGTGCTACAGGGCGGCGGAGCGCTCGGCGCCTACCAGGTCGGCGTTTACGAGGCGATGCACGAAGCCGGCGTCGAGCCCAATTGGGTGATCGGCACGTCGATTGGCGCGATCAATGCGGCGCTGATAGCCGGCAACGCACCGGAGAGTCGTTTTGATCGACTGCATGATTTCTGGGCGCGGATGGAAAGCGACAGCGCGGGGTTCGACTTGCTGCGACTCTTTACCGGGCTCCCCAACGCGTCCGCCAATCTCGCGACGGTGACGAGCGGCATTCCGGCATTCTTCACGCCGCATCTTCCCGCGTGGCTGGGATCGCACATTCCGCTTGGTGTAGAGGCGGCCGCGTACTACACGACGGCGCCGCTTCGGGAAACGCTGTCCGGCCTCATCGATCTCGAGCACATCAATGCGCGGCGCATCCGGTTGACCGTCGGCGCGGTCAACGTTCGAACCGGAGAGATGCGCTATTTCGACAGTCGCGACGAGCCGGTCCACCTCGATCACGTGATCGCCTCGGGCGCGCTGCCCCCGGCATTCCCGGCCGTGCGCATCGACGGCGATCCGTATTGGGATGGCGGTATCTACTCGAACACGCCGATCGAGGCGGTGCTCGACGACAAGCCGCGCCAGGATTCCGTGATCTTCGCCGTCCAGATGTGGAATCCCGAGGGTCCGGACCCCGCAACGCTTTGGGAGGTCATGGGCCGGCAAAAGGACATTCAGTTTGCAAGTCGCGCCCGGAGCCACATCGCCCGGCAAAAACAGATCCATCACTTGCGCCACATCATTCGCGAGATCTCGAAACAGATGCCGGAAAAACTGCGGAATCGACCGGAGATCAAGGAGCTCGCTTCCTGGGGATGCGGCACGACGATGCACGTCGCGCGACTCGTCGCACCCAAGCTCGACGGCGAGGATCACACAAAGGACATCGACTTCACGCCGGCGGGAATCCGCGCACGCTGGCAGGCCGGTTACGCCGATACCAAGCGCATGCTCGCCGCCGCACCTTGGCGCGCGGCGGCCGACCCGGTCGAAGGCGTCATCATTCACGACGATCCGCGAGTCAAGGCCAAGCTTGCGCGATGCGTCGACGGATTTGTCGGAAAAACCCATTGATCGTGCGTGTAAGCAATCGTTGCCGCACACGCATATTCATGCAGGCGAGTCCATGATTTTCGAAGTCGCCCGGACCGCCTTGCTGGTCGCGCAATTCTTGGGCGCCTTCATCGGGGGCTACACTGCCGAGCGCTTCGGCGGCACGCCGATCACCTTCGCGCAGCTTGCCAAGTGCCTCGTCGGCGGCATGTCGATGGGGTGGGGAAGCCTGTTGATTCCCGGCGATAACGACGGTCTCACCGTAAGTCGGGATGCCGTTGCTGTGGCCTTACGCCTGCGTCGCTTTCCAAAGTGGTGCCGCAATAGGAGATGTTTTCACTGCGGTTGATCATGCCGGCGTTCCGGCGAATGATGTGGTCGCGATGACCAACGCGGCACCGCAGACTCCCGCGGGCTGATGATCGATGGAGGGCACGCGCATGACCGAGCACTACGACGCAATCGTCATCGGCACCGGGCAGGCCGGTCCCCCGTTGGCCGTTCGCCTGGCGCAGTCCGGTCGCAAGACGGCGATTCTCGAGCGCCGGCGCTTCGGCGGCACCTGCGTCAACACCGGGTGCATTCCGACCAAGACGCTGATCGCGAGCGCACGTGCCGCGCATGTCGCCCGCCATGCATCCGAGTTCGGCGTCGCGATCGACGGGAGCATCCGCGTCGATATGCCGCGCGTGAAGGCGCGCAAGGACAAAGTCGTCCGTGAATCGACCGGCAGCGTGGAGAAATGGCTCCGCGGCGCACCGAACATTGCGGTGATCGAGGGCCACGGGCGTTTCGAGGGCGCGCACGACGTGCGCGTCGGCGACCGACTCCTCACGGCGCCTCAAATATTCATCAACACCGGCGGCCGTCCGAGCGTGCCGGCGCTCGGGGGGCTGGCCGACGTTGACTACCTGACCAGCACCGGCATGATGGGCATCGATTTCCTGCCTGAGCACCTCATCGTGATCGGCGGCAGTTATGTCGGACTCGAGTTTGCGCAGATGTACCGCCGCTTCGGCAGCCGCGTCACCGTGATCGAAATGGCGGCGAGACTGATCGCGCGCGAAGACGAGGCGGTGTCACAGGCCGTGCAATCCATTCTGGAAGGCGAGGGTATCGCCATCCGGCTCAACGCCAAGTGTTTGAGCGCGAAACGGCGCGCGGATGGCATCGCCGTCACGCTAAGCTGCGACGAGGAGCCGCGCGAGATTGCCGGATCGCATCTGCTGCTCGCCGTGGGACGCGTCCCCAACACCGACGATCTCGGGCTCGATCGCGCGGGCGTATCGATCGACGCGCGCGGCTTCATCCCGGTCGACGACGAGCTCGCCACCAACGTCCCCGGCATCTTCGCGCTGGGCGACGTCAATGGCCGCGGCGCGTTCACGCACACGTCCTACAACGACTTCGAGATCGTTGCGGCGAACCTCCTGGACGGCGATTCGCGCCGCGTTTCCGACCGCTTTCCCGTCTACGCGCTGTTCACCGATCCGCCGCTCGCGAGGGCGGGAATGACCGAACGTGAGGCGCGCGCTTCGGGTCGGCCCGTGCTGGTGGGGCGGCGCCCGATGGCGCGTGTCGGCCGTGCCCGCGAGCGCGGTGAGACGCAGGGCTTCATGCAGGTGTTGGTCGACAAGGAAACGAGGAAGATCCTGGGCGCCGCATTGCTCGGGATCGAGGCCGACGAAGCCATCCACTGCATTATCGACGTGATGAACGCCGGGGCACCGTTCACGGCGATCCGCCGCGCCGTGCATATTCACCCGACGGTGTCCGAGCTGATTCCGACATTGTTGGGCGAGTTGCAGCCGCTGTCGTAGCGTGATCCTTGCTCAGGCGGAATCGCGCGGTGCTAATCTTGCATCCGCGGGTGCGCGAAAGGCGTATCTCACTCCTGCGCCACGGTTGTAAGCTGCGCGATCGGCCGGGCGACCAAGCGTGCGGGAGACCTTCCCGGAACCATTCAATCCTCGACTGGAGCTGTCATGAATTCGCAATCGTTGATCCGTTCGGCCCTGGTGGGCCTGATCGCATTGGGCGCCGTCCAAGGTGTCGCGTCGGCCGCCGAGCCGGCAGGTAAGGAGAAGTGTTACGGCATTTCGAAGGCCGGTCAGAACGACTGCGCCAATGGCACGGCGACTCATGCGTGCTCGGGCCAGTCCAAGGCCGACAACGACCCGCAGGACTGGAAGTACGTTGCAGCGGGCACCTGCGCGAAAGTCGGCGGCAAGATGGCGCCGCAGACCAAGAGCTGATCCCGAGCTAGGTGAACTGAGCGGAGCGGTGGACCGGTCGCGGCCCGCCGCTCCGTCTTCATGGGATGGCCCAGTCGCAGGTGGACGCGGGGGCGCGGCTTCGCGGAGCCGGCATCGGGTTGCGCGCGCCGCATTACCGCGAATTCCTGGACGGCGCTCCGGCCGTCGACTGGCTGGAAGTCCACAGCGAGAATTTTTTCGGAGACGGTGGCTTTGACTTGCACGTTCTGGATCGCGTGCGGGAGCGCTATCCGTTGTCGCTGCACGGCGTGGGACTCTCGCTCGGCGCGGCGGACACCGGCGACGCCGAGGAGGCACGCTTCTCGCGCCATCTCGCGCGTCTCGCCGCGCTGGTTGCGCGCACCGAGCCCGCGGCCGTGTCGGAGCACCTGTGTTGGGGCGCGATCGACGCCCGCCATTTCAACGATTTGCTCCCGCTCCCGTACACCCGCGAGGCGTTCTCCCATGTGGCGGCGCGCGTCGACCGTGTTCAGCGAACGCTCAAGCGTCCGCTGCTTTTGGAAAACGTGTCGTCGTACGTCTCCTTCGCGGCGAGCGAAATGACCGAGCTGGATTTTCTGGCTGAGCTTGCGCGCACGACTGGATGCGGCGTGCTGTTCGACGTCAACAATCTCCACGTCAACGCCGTCAATCACCGGTTCGACGCCCTGGCCGCGATGGCGCGGTTTCCCCGCGAGCAGGTCGCCGAGATTCATCTGGCCGGTCATCTTGTCACCGACGACGCGCTGGTCGACGATCACGGCTCGCGCGTGGCGCCCGCCGTATGGACACTCTATGAACATGCCCTCGATCGGTTCGGTCCGGTGCCGACGCTGATCGAATGGGACACCGACGTGCCGCCGCTCGCGGTGCTGCTCGATGAAGCGGACGCGGCACGGCGTCGTATGGAAGCTATCGGTGCCTGATCTCGCGACGCTCGAGCGCGCGTTCGCCGCCGCGTTGACCACACGCTCGGTCGACGACGCCGACCTCGCCGCGTTCGCCGGATCCGCCACACAAGTGCGACAGCGACTATCCCTCTATCGCGGCAACGTCCGGGTCAATGCGCACAAGGCGCTGAGCAACGTGTACCCGATCTGCGCGAAGCTCGTCGGCGACGAGTTCTTTACCGGACTGGCGCACGAATATGCGTTCCGCGAGCCGTCGACGAGCGGCGATCTCAACGAATACGGCGCGGGCTTCGCGGCCTTTCTCGACGGCTTCGCGCCGATCGCGGAAGTGCCTTATCTGCCCGACGTCGCGCGCCTGGAATGGCACGTCCACCGTGCGCACTACGCCTCCGATGCGCCGGCGCTCGACATCGCGCGTCTGGCGACGGTGCCCGCCGATCGCTTCGACGCCCTCGCGGTCACGCTCCATCCCGCGTGCGCGCTCGTCGAATCGCGGTGGCCGGTCGCGCGGCTGTGGGATGTCCATCAGCCCGGATTCGACGGCGAGTTCGACGTCGATTTCGGTGCGGGCAGCGAGCGGGTGCTCGTCTACCGACCGGCGTTTCGCGTGCAGGTTGCGTCGCAGGACGGCGGAAGCTTTGCGTTTCTCGCCGCGGCTCGGGCCGGCGCGTCGCTCGGCGCCGCGTTCTCCCGCGCGCAAGAAGCGGACCCCCGTTTCATCCTGGACGCCCAGTTGCCGCAATGGGTTGGCGATCGCGTGATCGTCGGTCTCGATTTTCGCGACTGACGCGTAAGCGCCGCGAACCGGCGTACGACCAAGTCGCGACCACGATTTCCATGGAGACGCGCCATGTCGCCGTCACGATTCTTGTCCTGCCTTGCCGCCGCGACGCGCACGCCGCTCGCGATCGGCGCCGACTTGCTCGATCTCGCGATCCGCCTCTACGTCGGAAAGGTGTTCTTGCTGTCCGGTTTGCAGAAGATCCGCAACTGGGACAACACGCTTGTGTTGTTCCATGACGAGTATCACGTTCCGCTTCTGCCGCCCGACGTCGCGGCGGCGCTCGGCACGTTCGGCGAGTTGGTGTTCCCGGTTTTTCTGGTGCTCGGCCTCGGAACGCGGTTCGCGGCGTTGGGCATGTCATTCGTCAATGTGATGGCGGTCGTGTCGTACTGGCATGTGTTGTCGACGCTCGAGCCCGCGCTTGCGCAACATTTCCTCTGGGGAACGCTGCTCTTGGTTGTGCTGTTCCACGGGCCGGGGCGACTCTCGATCGACCATTGGCTCGCCCCGCGGCTCGGCGTCGCACCGTTGACGCCGGCGTTGGCGATCCAGCGCTAGGCGTCGCGTGCCGGCGCGCGGTAGAACCACCGCGCAATGAATGTCGCCATCAATGCGGCGACGATTTCGACCACGATGAATCCGGGAACGTCGCAAGGACGAATGCCGGCCTCCGGGTTCTCGGCCGACGGCAAGCGAACGCCTGCCAGCTCCGACGGCGACGCAATACCGGGAATGGGGCGGCGAGCGCTAAGCGCGCTTGCGCTGCGACTTCGGAGCGGCGACCGTAACGCAACTCTCGCCCTGGCAGCAGTTCTCGGAAAGGTATCCGAGCAGCGCGTTCATTTGCTCGTAGTTGGCCGAGTAGTAGACGAAGCGCCCTTCTTGCCGCGGCTCGATCATGCCGGCGTGCGTGAGTTCCTTGAGGTGAAACGACAACGTCGCGCCAGCGAGACCCAGGCGCTCCGCGATGACTCCCGCGGCCAGTCCCCCGGGGCCGCGCTGCACCAGCAGCCGATAGATCGCCAACCGAGTGTCCTGCGCCAACGCCGCCAACGCTCTCACTGCCTGTGCCGTTTTCATACGTGCCCGTCCGGGTAGGGTCGACGTCCGGCAATGCCGCCGCAACCGGTCTTCGCCCTGGATCGCCGAAGCCGCAGTCTGCCGCCATCGCAATCGTTCCAAGATTCTATCATATTGGAAATGCAGAACAAAGTACCCGACCTTTGTGACAGCTCGATGAACGCCGACCTGTCGGATCACGGACGCGACACAAAACGCTTGACACCGGCTAACCTTTCGATAATATTGGAAACCTAGTGCACTCATCGGGAGGACTTATGAAACGATTCCACGTTCACGTCGCGGTCAAGGATTTGACCGACAGCGTCCGCTTCTACTCGGCGATGTTCGGCGCGGCGCCGACGGTGATCAAGCCCGACTATGCGAAATGGATGCTCGAGGACCCGCGGACTAATTTTGCGATCTCCAACCGGAACCAGACGGTCGGGGTCAATCATCTCGGCATGCAGGCGGAGACCGACACCGAGCTCGAGGACATCCACGCCAAGCTCGCGCAAGCCGATCACGCGATCGTCGCCGAGAAAGGCGTCCACTGTTGTTATGCCAATTCGGACAAATATTGGGTGACCGATCCGCAAGGTATCGCGTGGGAGTCCTTTCGCTCGCTCGGCGACGTGCCGCTCTACGGTGCTGAAGACCGCGCTCCGGCGCCGGCATCGTGTGGCAGCGAGCAGGCCGGCGGGTGTTGCACTCCGGCCAATGAAGCGGCGGCGAAGAAAGAGAGCGGCGGGTGTTGCGGAGCGTCGGCGTGAGCGTTCGCATCACCGCGACAAGAGGGCGAAGCTAAGCCGGCGGCTTCGCGACACCGAGCTCGGCGTACAACGTCGCGATCGTCGCCTTGAGCGCTTCGACCTCGCCTTGCAATCGGGTGAGATCCTGTCGCAGGGTGGCGATATCGTCGCCGGAGCCCGTATCGTCCGCGGTCGCAGCGAGGGATTCTGCGGCCGGCGGTCCGGTCAGCAACTGCGCCCAGCGCGTTTCGCGCGTTCCGGGGAGGCGCGACAATTCGACGACGAGCGGACCCTCCGGACGCGCGGCGAGTTCGTGCAGGAATCCCTCGACCGCCGAGATGTCCGAGAAGCGGTGCAGCCGATCGCAATTGATCCGCAGCTCGCCCGCGGTTTGCGGCCCGCGCAACATCAGCACCGCAAGCAACGCCGCCGACTGTGACGGGATCGACAACACGCGCAAGAAGTTGTGCGCGTAGCGCATCACGCGTCCGCCGCTCGATTCGACGACCAGCGACATCGCCTTCAACCGATCGACCGCCGCCTGGACCTCGGCGTCGGACGCATTCAGCACCGGGTCCCGGCTGGTCTTTTGATTGCATCCGGCGGCGAGCGCGTTCAGCGTCAGCGGGTAAGTGTCCGGCACCGTGTGCTGCTTTTCCATCAGCACGCCGAGGACGCGGGCGTCGAGCAGCGAAAGGACCGGCAACGTCATTGCCATTGGGGTGAACCAAACGCGGGACCGCGAGTGTAGCGCGATCGGACGCCGTGGCGCGCCACCGATGCTATCGTGTCGGCAATGGCGGCGCATGTGCCGCCAAGCTGCGGAGCCCCGATGGCCCACCTGCCCGACGTGACGAACATGGCGCTGTTCTGCGATTTCGAGAATATCGCGCTCGGCGTCCGCGACGCCAATTACGAGAAGTTCGACATCGGCAAGGTGCTCGAGCGGCTGCTGCTCAAGGGCAGCATCGTCGTCAAGAAGGCCTACTGCGATTGGGAGCGCTACAAAGCGTTCAAGGCGCCGATGCACGAGGCGTCGTTCGAGCTGATCGAAATCCCGCACCTGCGGCAGTCGGGCAAGAATTCGGCCGACATCCGCATGGTCGTCGACGCGCTCGACCTCTGCTACACGAAGGCGCACGTCGACACGTTCGTCGTCATCAGCGGCGACTCCGATTTCTCCCCGCTCGTGTCGAAGCTTCGCGAGAATGCGAAGACCGTCATCGGCGTCGGCGTCAAGAACTCGACGTCCGATCTTTTGATCGCGAACTGCGACGAGGTCATCTACTACGACGACCTGGTCCGCGAAAAGAAAAAAGCGGCGACACGGCGCGGCGCCGGGCGCAATCCGGCCGCGGCCAAACCGCGGACCAGCGCCAAAAAGCCGGCCGACGACGCGGCCGCACCACGCGGCGACGTCGCCGTCGAGCCGGCGGCGAACGGACGCAAGGGTGACGACGAGCGTCGGGACGAGGCCGTCGACTTGGTCGTCGAAACGGTCGATGCGCTTTTGTCGGAGCGCGGCGCCGAGGAGAAAATCTGGGGCTCGATGGTCAAGCAGGCGCTCAAACGCCGCAAGCCCGGGTTCAACGAGTCCTACTACGGCTTCCGGTCGTTCAACGGCCTGCTCGAGGAAGCGGCGAAGCGAGGTGAGCTCGCGCTCGATCGCGACGAAAAGTCCGGCGGCTACATCGTGCGATTGATCGTCGCCGACGATTGAACTGCGACCGCGTGCGGCGCCGCCGGCGCGGCGGCATGCGATGCAGGCGAACGTCCCGCCGCCAGCGCCTCGACCTGAGGCACCCACCCGATTTCGGACGCCAATGCGAATGCGATGGCGACAGACCAGATCAGCGCAACCGCGATACAGACGAGCCAGGCGACCGCTGCCCCGACGTTGGCCCAATCCAGGTGCGATTCGCGCACCCCGATGGGTTCGTGGATCAATGCCGAGAGCGCGTCGCGCTGCGTCGAGCTCATGTCGCCAGTGGGCGCCGAACGCGCCGCGCCGATTCCCGGCACGCGTCCGGGCCGAAATGTGAGTGCTGTTGCCATTTGTGCCTCCGAGTTGCGTTGGGTCTACGAGACGCATTTTGTGGGCGTAGACTGCGGCGCACAATCGATTTATATTGATGGTTAACTGTTATTATTTCTCACATTAGAGGACGGCGTTGGAGCCACGAATTCCGGCGATGCAAGCGTTGCGGGCACTCGAGGCCGTCGCGCGTACCGGCAGCCTGACCAAGGCCGCCGTTGGACTGCATCTGACGCACGGCGCGGTGAGCCACCAGCTGAAGTCATTGGAGGCTGAGCTCGGCGTCCAACTCATCGAGCGTGCCGGTCGCGGCGTCCGGTTGACCGACGAGGGCGCGCGCTTCGCCGGGCGTGTTCGCGGTGCGCTGGCGGAATTGTCGGAGGCCGTGCGCGAGATGACCGAGCACAATAACCCGCGGCAATGGCGGGTCAGCGTGATGCCGTCGTTCGCGGCGCGCTGGTTGCTGCCGCGCATCGGGCGCTTCCTGGCCGAGCATCGCGACATCGACCTCGATGTTCGTTCGAGCGCGGCACTCGTCGACTTTCACCGCGACGACGTGGACGTCGGCGTGCGCTATGGCGGCGGCCACTATCCGGGCGTCGTCGCCGAGCATTTGATGGGCGACGTCTACTATCCTGTGTGCAGTCCGAAAATCGCGGGTGGCCTGCCGCGGCGTCCGATCGATTTGTCGCGCTATCTGCTGCTGCGCTCCGAGGGCGATTTCTGGCTGCCGTGGTTTCGTGCCGCGGGACTCGACTGGCCGGAACCTACGCGAGGACCGATCTTCAGCGACACGTCGAACACGATCCAGGCGGCGGTCGAACGTCATGGTGTTGCGCTCGCGCGGAGCTCACTCATCGGCAACGACTTGGTCAATGGCGTGCTGGTCCGTCTGTTCGACGTCTCCGTGCCGTCCGATGCGCACTATTTCCTCGTCTATCCGCCGCGCCTCGCCGATTCGCCGAAGCTCGCCTTGTTCCGTGCGTGGCTGCGCGAGGAGATCGCCCGCGACCCGAACATTGCGAGCGTGCGCCCGGCGGCGGCGGCGCGCCCGAAACGAGCGCGCAGCGGATGATCGCCGCGATGCGCTCGATCACCGACGTCATGCGGCTGTTGCAATTCGGCGATTCGGTCCTGCCGGTCGGTTCGTTCTCGTTTTCGAACGGGCTCGAGTCGGCGATTCAGCAAAAGGTCGTGCGCGATTCGGACACGCTGCGCCAGTTCGTGCAGACGATGCTCGGGCAGGCGGCGTCGACCGATGGCATCGCGCTGCTCGAGGCGCATCGCGCGGCGGCATCGGCGGACATGGAGCGGATCGTGCGCGCGGACCAAGCGCTGTTCCTGCGCAAGCTCAACGAGGAAATGCGCACGATGACGGTGCGCATGGGCCGCAAGCTCGGCGAATTGTCGAAGCAGGTTGCGCCGGCGCCGCTTGCGGAGCGCTGGCTTGCGTGCATCGAGCGCGGCGAATCGCCGGGCACCTTTCCGGTCGGGCTGGCGCTGGTGTTTCAAGGCGTCGCCTTGGACGAGTGCGACGCATTTGCCGCGCACCAGTACGGGCTCGCCACGATGATGCTCGGCGCGGCCGTGCGCCTGATGAAGCTCAACTACCTCG
>CATPAO010000129.1 GCA_955652025.1 Casimicrobiaceae bacterium | reverse complement strand
GGTCGAAGTCGTCGACGCGATGCGGGCCAAGGGCATCGAGAAGCCGATCGTGGCATCGCTGGCGGGCGACGTGCAAGTCGAGGAGGCGGCCGAATACCTGTTCGACCACGGCATTCCGGCCTATCCGTACTCGACCGAGATTCCAGTGGCGGTCCTGGGAGCCAAATACAAGTGGGCGCGTGGTGCCGGGTTGATCTGATCGTATGCCAAGAACCATGTCGATACGCGTTTTCCACGATAGGTCTGATGCGATTCCGTACTTGCGTGGCCCGCGCGCCTGGCCGCGCATCGCGGAACGCCGCAAAGGATAGCGACATGACGCAATGGGTGCGCTTCAAGTCTGCCGACGGTCGAGTCGGATTCGGAACCCTCGAAGAAGATCGAATCGTGGAATACGAGGGCGATCTCTTCGACGAACCGAGACCGACGGGGGCGACAACTTCGAGAGAGATGATCACGCTGCTCAGCCCGTGTGCGCCATCGAAGATTGTCGCGTTGTGGAACAACTATCACGCGCTGGCCGCCAAGCTGGGCAAGCAGGTCCCCATCCATCCGCTGTTTCTGATCAAGCCAGGCAGCTCAGTGGCCGGGCCCGGCGACTTGATCCAGCGGCCCGCAAGCTACAAGGGCAAGATCGCCTACGAGGGTGAGCTGGGGATTGTCATCGGCCGGCATTGCAAGGATGTGCCGGAGAGCGAAGCCGCCGACTACATTTTGGGATACACCTGCGTCAACGATGTCACGGCGGCGGAAGTGCTGAACGAGGACGTCAACTTTCCACAGTGGTGCAGAGCCAAGGGCTACGACAGCTTCGGCTGCCTCGGCCCCGTCATCGTGCCGGATTTTGACTGGTCCCAAGCACGAGTGATCACCAGGCTCGATGGGCTCGAGCGTCAAAACTACGCGCTCTCCGACATGATTTTTTCGCCCGCAGAGCAGGTGAGCCGGATTTCCTGCGATATGTCGCTGTTGCCCGGCGATGTGATCGCCTGCGGGACCTCCTTGGGCGTCGGATCGATCAAGGATGGGTCGACGGTCGAGATCACGATCGAGGGTATAGGTTCGCTGGTCAATGCGCTTGCGCCGACGCCGGGCGCTCTCAACGAGACGGCTCGGAGGACCGTCTGATGACCCCGCGCCGCTACCGCCGCGCCAAGATCGTCGCGACTTTGGGCCCTGCGAGTTCGAGCGTAGACATGATCCGCGCCTTGTTCGATGCGGGTGTCGACGTATTTCGCCTGAACTTCAGCCACGGTACGCACGGGCAGCACCAAGAGCGGCTCCAACTTATTCGCCAGGTGGAGCGCGAGCGGGCGCGGCCGATTGGCGTGCTGGCCGACCTGCAGGGACCGAAGCTGCGCGTCGGGACCTTCGCCGCTGGCCCGGTGAGGCTCGTGCCCGATGCCGCCTTTCGCCTCGATCTCACCGACGTGCCGGGCGATGCGTCGCGTGCCTATCTGCCGCATCCGGAGATATTCTCAGCGCTAAAGCCTGGAACGAACCTGCTGCTCGACGACGGCAAGATCCGTTTGCAAGTCATCGACTGTGCCGCCGACTTTGCCGACACGCGGATCGTCGTCGGCGGCATGCTGTCGGAGCGCAAGGGTGTCAACGTTCCGGACGTCGTGCTGCCCTTATCGGCGCTGACCGCGAAGGATCGCCAGGACCTCGACTTCGCATTGGAGTTGGGGGTGGATTGGCTCGCGCTGTCATTCGTCCAGCGCCCCGAAGATATCGACGAGGCGCGCGAGCTCGCCAAGGGCCGGGCGGCGATCATGACCAAGCTGGAAAAACCGGCTGCAGTCGATCGGCTGGAAGAAATCGTCGCCAAGTCGGACTCGATCATGGTGGCGCGCGGCGATCTGGGCGTGGAACTGCCCGCGGAGAAAGTGCCCGGCATACAGCGCGCTGCGGTGCGCACCTGTCGGCGCCTCGGAAAACCGGTGATCGTGGCGACGCAAATGCTGGAATCGATGATCGCGACGCCGGTGCCGACACGCGCCGAAGCCTCCGACGTCGCGACCGCCATTTACCACGGTGCCGACGCGGTGATGCTCTCCGCCGAGTCTGCCAGCGGCAGCTACCCCGTCGAAGCGGTGACGATGATGGATCGGATCATCGCCGAGGTAGAAAGCGATCCCCACCATCGCGAACTACTGGATGCCTCGCAGACACCCGCCGAGGCGACGACCGCCGACGCCATTTGCGTGGCAATGCGCCAGGTCGCAGCAGTTCTTCGAGTGGCTGTCACCGTCGCTTATACGACCTCGGGTTCCACCAGCCTGCGTGCAGCGCGCGAGCGTCCCGCTGCACCGATCGTCAGCATGACGCCAAGTCTGGCGACGGCGCGTCGACTGGCGCTAGTGTGGGGCGTGCACTCGGTGCACACACGAGATGTTTCCGACGTCTCGGAAATGGTCGAGTGCGCCTGCCGCACGGCCCTGGAGCATACTTTCGCCAAAGCCGGCGACACCATCGCGATCAGCGCGGGCATGCCATTCGGCACTCCAGGTGCCACGAACCTCTTGCGCATAGCGCAGGTGCCGGTGTAGCCACACGGGCTAAGTCCAGTCCCCTGGTCTTCTCCAAGCGTCACAGGGCGGTCGCCAAGGCAGCGATTCGTGCCGCGATCTGCGACACCTGCATTTGCGACCCGCGGCTTGCGCATCCATACCGCCCGTTGCGCGTTCCGACCCCGGTGAGTGTTAATGTTAGTGTTCGATTCCGATAGATTTGGATGATTCGTAATCGTTGATGACCCAATGAGCTTGGGGCGTGTAGTGGTCACCGGCGCGACCGGATTTGTCGGATCGGCAATTGTCCGATCGTTCCTCGCCGCCGGATATCCGGTCCGAGCGGTCTGCCGCGCCTCGAGCCGGCGGCATAATCTTGCGGGCCTCGACGTCGACATCGTCGAAGGCGACATATGCGACGCCGAGTCGGTCGCGAGCGCCATGGCGGGAGCGTGCTACGTGGCGCATGCGGCTGCCGATTATCGTCTGTGGGCGCGAAACCCGGATGCGATAATCCATACCAACGTTGTGGGCACCCGGACTGTGATGGAGGCAGCGTTGCGCGGCGGGGTCGAGCGCATCGTGTATACGAGCAGCGTCGCCACGCTGGCGCCGCGCCCTGACGGTGAAGCGGCTGATGAGACCGTACCACTTGCCGAGGCAGCGGCGGTCGGAGCGTACAAGCGCAGCAAAGTTGTTGCCGAACGCTTGGTGGATACGATGATCGCGCGCGATGCACTGCCGGCCGTTATCGTCAATCCGTCGACTCCCATCGGCCCCCGCGACATCAGGCCTACGCCGACCGGGCGGATTATCGTCGAAGCCGCTTGCGGTCGCATGCCCGGGTTCGTGGACACGGGGCTCAACCTCGTGCATGTCGACGACGTCGCCGCCGGGCATGTCGCCGCCCTTGCGCGCGGCAAAGTGGGCGAGCGATACGTACTCGGTGGGGAAAACGTGCTGCTCGCGGACATGCTGCGCGACATTGCCCGCCTGGTCGGCCGGCCGCCTCCACGACTGAAGTTGCCGCGCGGTCCGCTCTATCCGATTGCGGTGGCTGCGCAGATAATTGCGACCATGACGCGGCAAGAGCCGTTCCTGACGCTCGATGGCTTGCGCATGGCCAGGCATCGCATGTTCTTCACTAGCGCGAAAGCCGAGCGCGAACTCGGCTACCGTGCCCGCCCCTATGTCGAGGGCCTCCGCGACGCGGTCGACTGGTTCCGTGGGGCGGGCTATCTGCGATGACCTCACTTCTGATTGCCTCGCTGTCTTGCGCCATTTGGGTCTATCTCCTGGCGGCGCGTGGCGGCTTCTGGCGCGCAACGCAGCGCGAAGACGCGACGATGATCTTGCCATCGCATGCCGTCGATTGGCCGCGCGTTGTCGCCGTCGTACCCGCGCGCGACGAGGCCGCAGTCATCGGTGAGAGCATCGAATCCCTTTTGCGCCAGAACTATAGCGGTGATTTTTCGGTGGTCGTGGTCGACGATCACAGTCACGACGACACGGCGGTCATGGCTCGCAATGTGGCCGGCGCATCCGGGCGAATAACTGTCCTGAATTCGCCGGATCTCCCCGACGGTTGGACGGGAAAACTCTGGGCACTCAACCACGGCGTCAACCACGCCCTCACGGCGCCCATGCCGCCGGACTATCTGTGGTTGACCGATGCCGACATATGCCATGCTGCCGGCACACTGACCGAGCTGGTCCTGCGCGCAACTCGCGAGCGCACGGTGCTGACGTCACTGATGGCAAAGTTAAGCTGCGAGACGCTTGCTGAGCAAGCATTGATCCCGGCCTTCGTCTTCTTTTTCCAAATGCTATATCCCTTCGCATGGGTCAACCGCGCGAAACGCCGTACGGCTGCGGCTGCCGGCGGCTGCATGCTAGTGCATCGCCGATCGTTGCAGGCTGCAGCCGGCATCGAGGCGATTCGCGGTGAGCTGATCGACGATTGCGCGCTGGCGCGACGACTCAAGAGGTACGGCCCGATCTGGCTTGGGTTGTCCGAGCGCGTGCGCAGCGCTCGCGTCTACGCATCGATTGGCGAGATTCGACACATGGTCACGCGTTCTGCGTACGCGCAGCTGCACTTCTCTCCTTGGTGGCTGGCGTGCACGACCCTGGCGATGGCTGTAACCTACCTGGCGCCGCCGTTATTGACTTTGGTCGGTACTGGCGTACCACAACTACTCGGGGCGCTAGCGTGGGCGCAAATGACTCTGGCGTTTCAGCCGACGCTGCGTTTCTACCGTGTTTCGCCCTGGTGGGGCCTTGCGCTGCCGGTGATTGCGGGTGCCTACCTTGTGTTCACGCTCGATTCCGCCTACCAGTTCGTGCGTGGCCGAGGCGGGGAATGGAAGGGGCGCGTACATTGGCAGATCCCCGGACAATGAGACTCGCTATTGTTTAAACGCGCCAAGCTTCCTGGTACCCGTGCTGAATCCCTCGAACCTCCCCATGAACACTAGCGAAGCCTCGTCCCGGGACGCGCGACAGTCGGTCTCCGGCAGCTCGTTCTACACTGCGCTGCGCTTGCTGCCGCGCGCGCAGCGTCGCGCTATGTTCGAAATCTACCGGTTTTGCCGTGCGGTCGACGATGTGGCCGATGGTGGCGGGGATCGCCAAATGCGCCTGGCTGAACTGGGGAGGTGGCGCGCGGACATCGATGCGCTCTTCGCCGGAGCGCCAGCGACGCGTGTTCAGACGCTCGTCGAACCGATCCGAACCTACGGTCTCCAACGCAGCGACTTCCTCTCGATCATCGATGGTATGGAAATGGACGCCGAGGCCGACATTCGCGCCCCCGACCTTGCGACGCTGGATCTCTATTGCGATCGGGTAGCCTGCGCAGTGGGCCGTCTTTCAGTTCGCGTATTCGGCATGCGGGTGGAGGACGGCAACTCCCTCGCCTTCCATCTGGGTCGAGCATTGCAGCTCACGAACATACTGCGTGACCTCGATGAAGATGCCGCCCAAGGACGGCTCTATCTTCCGCGCGAAGCACTTATGGCCGTAAAGATCTCGCAGAACGACCCGGCAACGGTACTCGACCACCCTGCCGTGGGTCACGCTTGCGCAGCGGTCGCTGCCCGTGCCCGCGGCCATTATGCTGACGCGGGCCGACTAATGTCGCAATATCCACTCCGGATGGTACGTACGCCGCTGCTGATGGCGAGGGTCTATCAGAACATACTGAGACGCCTGGTCGCGCGCGGCTGGGCACCCCCGCGTCGAGCCGTTAGTGCCGGCCGGGCCCGTCTGTTATGGATCCTGGCTCAATACGGAGTGTTCGAAATGGCTCTGCGCCGGGAGACGTAATGATCATTGCGTGTGCACTGTTTCATCGCGCGAGGTGTCCATGACGCCAGGCTCGGACATGGCGGCTCGCCAGACCCGCGTTGACACCGCGGAGTCTGGCCTTAAGCGCAGTATCGAGATCGCGACTGCCGCGCTGCTGAGACGCCAACGCCCGGACGGTCATTGGGTATTCGAGCTGGAAGCCGATGTCACCATCTCGGCGGAGTACGTGGTGCTGCAGCATTTCCTGGGTGAATGCGACGCGGCGCTCGAGGCGAAGATCGCGAACTATCTTAGGCGGCGGCAGGGTCCGCACGGCGGCTGGCCGCTGTTCCACGGCGGTCCCTTCAACATCAGTGCCAGCGTCAAAGCGTACCTGGCGCTCAAGCTCGCCGGGGATTCGCCCGCATCCGATCACATGCGACGGGCGCGCGACGCAATCCTCTCTCACGGTGGCGCGGGTACTACCAACGTGTTCACCCGAATACTGCTGGCGCTCTTTGGCTTCGTCTCGTGGACCGCGGTGCCGGTCATCCCGGTCGAAATCATGTACCAACCGCGGTGGTTCCCGTTTCATTTGTCCCGGGTTTCCTATTGGAGCCGCACGGTGTTGGTGCCGCTGCTGGTCTTGCAGGCTTTGAAGCCGCGGGCGCACAATCCGCGCGGCGTGCACATCGACGAGCTCTTTCTGGGGGCACGCCCACGCGCGCGCCGGTGGACAAGAGCGCCGCACCAATCGCGTGTGGCATTCGCGGCCTTCGTCGGCCTCGACGCGCTATTAGGTGTGGTGGACCCATTCATCCCCAGAGGCACGCGCCGGCGCGCCATCGATAAAGCAGTCGCGTTTGTATCCGAGCGGCTCAACAGTGACGGCGGCCTCGGAGCCATTTTCCCTGCCATGGCGAACACCGTGATGATGTTCGACGCGCTCGGGTATCCGCGTGACCATCCGGATCTCGTCATTGCCCGCAAAGCGATCGACAAGTTGCTCGTCGTAACGCGCGACGAAGCCTATTGTCAGCCATGCGTTTCCCCGGTATGGGACACGGCGCTCGTGTGTCAATCGCTTCTAGAGGTGGGCGGTGACCAGGCGCTCGCAGCTGTGCGCAGGGGTCTTTTGTGGCTCGAGGGTCGGCAAGTACTGGCGACAATCGGCGACTGGGTGAGCGAACGAATTCATGTGCGTCCGGGTGGATGGGCGTTTCAATACGTGAACCCGCATTACCCCGATCTCGACGATACGGCTGCCGTGGTCATGGCGATGGACCGGTTTGTGCATCGTCGCGGCGCGCGACACGAGCCGGACTTCCGCGAGGCCATCGATCGCGGGCGCGAGTGGGTCCTGGGCCTGCAAAGCGCCAATGGCGGGTGGGGCGCCTTCGATGCCAATAACACCAGCGAGTACCTGAATCACATCCCGTTTGCCGACCACGGAGCGCTCCTGGATCCGCCCACGGCCGACGTCACCGCGCGTTGTGTGGGCATGATCGCGCAGCTCGGCGATACGGCGGATGGTCCGGCGCTGGCGGCAGCGCTTGCGTTCCTGCGGCGAAGCCAGGCAGACGATGGCAGCTGGTATGGGCGTTGGGGAATGAACTACATCTACGGGACGTGGTCGGTCCTGTGCGCCCTCAATGCGGCCGGCGTCAGTCCGCGCTCGCCGGAAGTCAGGCGCGCCGTGGATTGGCTGATTTCCATCCAGAGCGACGACGGGGGCTGGGGCGAGACCGGCGATAGCTACGAGCTCGATTACCAAGGTCATCGGCCGGCGCTCAGCACGGCGTCGCAGACAGCATGGGCGTTGTTGGGGCTCATGACTGCAGGCGAGGCGCGCAATTCCGCCGTCGTGCGCGGCGTTGATTACCTGCTTCGTCGCCAGGGCAAGGACGGCTTCTGGCCCGAGCCCCAATTCACCGCGACCGGCTTCCCTCGGGTATTCTACCTCCGGTATCACGGCTATTCGAAGTTTTTCCCCGTTTGGGCGCTCGCGCGCTACCGCAATCTTCTGCAATCCAACGATTCCCGCGTGCGTTTCGGCATGTGAGCGTCGGCATCGGTACGCCCCGTCTGGTCGTCGCGGTAACCGGGCTCGCCATCGAAGCGCGCATCGCCTCGGAACCGGGTGTGCACGCCGTCGCCGGCGGTGGCAACGCGCGGCGGCTTGCCGCAGCGCTCGAGAGCGAGATCGCGTGCGGCGCGAACGCTGTCATCAGCTTCGGGATTGCCGGCGGACTCGTGGAGGAAGTCGTCCCCGGAATGTGGCTCATCGCCAGCGCGATAGTGACTCCCGCGTCCCGGTGGCAGTGCGACGCCGCTTGGGCAGGCTCGCTGGCCAAGCGACTTCGCGGAGCATTGATGACGGAATTGGCAGGCGTCGATGCGCCCGTCGCGGACCCCGCCGCAAAGCGCGCCTTGCACCAAGCGACAGGAGCCACGGCGGTCGACACAGAATCGCATATCGCTGCACAGATTGCCGCAGCGCATGGACTTGCGTTTGCGGCATTTCGCGTCGTCGCCGACCCTGCACGGAGGAGACTTCCTGCTGCGGCACGCGTGGCGCTCGAGCCCGACGGCGGGATCAGCCGCGCGGCAATTCTACGCTCGCTGGCACGAAGGCCCGGTCAAATCCCTTTGCTGGTGCGGACGGCGATCGATGCCAGCACCGCCTTCCGAGCGTTGTCACGCGGCCGTCGACTCCTGGGCCCCGGCCTGGGTTATCCGGATCTCGGCGAGCTTCTCGTCGACGTGACGTGAGAAGACATACTGTGCCGGCCGCTGATGCCCGAGCGCGATCTCCGGCGCCATGGCCCCGTCGGTGCGGACGCCGCGCAGGTTGAGGCCGAGTGCTTTGAGCGGGTGGCGCACGGCGTCATGGACGGCGGTTGCTTCGTACCCGCTGTGCACCATGCAATCGGCGCACTTCTCGTAATTGCCCGTCCCGTATGCATCCCAGTCGGTTTGTTCCATCAGCTCGCGAAAGCTCCGCGCATAGCCCTCGCCAAGCAGATAGCAGGGTCGCTGCCAGCCGAAAACGTTGCGCGTCGGATTGCCCCACGGCGTACAGCGGTACTCCTGATTGCCCGCCAAGAAATCGAGGAACAGGCTCGATTGGCTGAACGACCACGCGCGCCCGTTGCGGCCGCGGCGGAAGATGTCGCGAAAAAGCTGCTTGGTACGAGTGCGAGTCAAAAAGTGCGACTGATCCGGCGCTCGCTCGTACGCGTATCCGGGCGATACCGTGATGCCGTCGACCCCGAGCGCGCCCACCGTATCGAAAAACCGTGCGACGCGATCCGGGTCGGCATCGTTGAACAACGTGCAATTGATGTTCACCCGAAAGCCGCGCTCCTTCGCGGCTCGAATCGCGGTGACAGCTCGCTCGTAGATGCCTTCTTCGCACACCGAGCGGTCGTGCATCTCGCGGTCGCCATCCAGATGCACCGACCAGACGAAATACGGACTCGGTCGGAACAATCCGAGCCGCTTCTGCATCAGAAGCGCGTTCGTACACAGGTACACGAACTTGCGCCGCGCCACGATCCCCGCCGTGATCGTGTCGATCTCCTTGTGCAGCAGCGGCTCGCCGCCTGCGATCGAGACGACCGGCGCACCGCATTCGTCGACGGCGGCCAGGCATTCGTCGACCGACAGGCGCTGGTTCAGGATTTCGACGGGATAATCGATCTTGCCGCAGCCCGCGCACGCCAGGTTGCAGCGGAAGAGCGGCTCGAGCATCAGCACCAGCGGGTAGCGCAGACGCCGCGCCCAATGCTGGCGGGCGACGTAAGCGCCGATGTGCATTTTCTGCAACAGAGGGATCGACAAGATGGATCTACCAGGTTGAGCCGCTGCGATCAGGTCGTGCCGGCCGGCGCGGGTCGCGTGCGGAGCAATTCGGCCGGAAGCCGGAATTCCACGTTCTCCTCGATTCCGGGCAGCACCGATACTTCGATCGGGCCAATTCGACGTAGCACCGCAATTACGTCGTCGACCAGTTCTTCCGGTGCGGATGCGCCTGCGGTGACTCCCACTGCGGCGGCGCGCCGCACCCACTCGTGGTCCAACTCGCTTCCGTCGGCGATCAAGTAGCTTGGCACACCCGCTTCGACACCGATTTCGCGGAGGCGGTTCGAATTCGAGCTATTCTTGGCGCCGACGACCAGGATCACGTCGACGACTTTGGCGAGGTCCCGCACGGCCAACTGCCGGTTCTGCGTCGCGTAGCAGATGTCGTTGATGTCGGGTCCGATGATGTCGTTGAACCGCCGCTTCAGTGCGGCGATGACCGCTCGTGTATCGTCGACGCTGAGCGTCGTCTGGGTCACGTAGGCGACAGGGGTGTCCGCAGCAAGGTCGAGCGTCTCCACGTCGTGCGGGGTCTCCACCAGCAATACCGGTCCTGGAATCTGGCCCATCGTTCCCTCGACTTCGGGATGGGCCGCGTGGCCGACCAGGATAACCACGCGACCCTGCGCGACATAACGTTTCCCCTGGCTATGGACCTTGGCGACAAGCGGACAGGTTGCATCCAAAACGCGCAGGCCGCGCGCCTCCGCATCCTCCTCCACGCGCCGTGCAACGCCATGTGCGCTGAAGATGGTGATGGCACCGGCAGGTACTTCCGAAAGGCTCTCGACGAAACGTGCGCCTTTCGCACGCAGGCTCTCGACGACATGGCGGTTGTGCACGATTTCGTGCCGGACGTACACAGGCGCGCCAAATTGCGCGAGCGCGTGCTCGACGATATCGATTGCCCTGATTACGCCCGCGCAAAAGCCGCGCGGTTGCGCGAGAATCACGCGCACGACCGCAACCTTTCTCCTCGAATGAACGCGACGATCGAGTGCATTGTGTCCCGGGTTGGGTTATCTGGGGTTGACCTTCTCGAACAATGATCCACTATTGCGCATCGCCGGACAAGTCGTGGAGCGAGGCGGCGGGCGGCGAAGGCGCCGCCGCCATTGCGGCAACGCGGCCATCGGAAGCGGTGGTGCGATCGCGCATGAGCGCCACGACGCGGTCGCAGCGACCCGTAGCGGCGCTCGCAGTCTTGTTGGGACTGTCCGCAGCGACCATCGCGCTAACGCCCGGAATCGCGCGTTCGCACGCGATCATTGTGACCGCACAGCCGGGGATGAATTCTACCGTGCCGCCGGGACAGCTCGACATCCGCCTCGAGTTCAACAGTCGCATCGATTTGAAGCGCTCGAATTTGCGCTTGCAGCGGCCGGATGGCACCGAATCTGACGTTTCGCTGACGCCCGACAGTCCGCGAGGGGTAATCGCTGGGCGTGCCCAGACATCCGTGGATGGGCACTGGAAGCTGCGCTGGCAGGTTCTCTCGCTCGACGGTCACATCACGCGGGGTGAGGTGAGCTTCTCCGTGCGCGACGTTGCGCGGTCCCGTTGAACACCCTGTTCGACCTCTTCGGGTTTCTCAGCGTTGTCCTGCGCGGCCTGGGTCTCGTGGCGCAGTCGATCTTACTCGGAAGCGTAGCGTTCGCGCTGCTCGTCGCAGTTCCGATCACTGGCGATGCACAACGCGAGCTCCGCGCGATCCTTGCCGGAGTTCGTCACGTCATCGCGGCCGCAGCGCTCGCGACGTTCGTCATCGTCATCGGCGGCACTGCGGTAAGCGCGGCTGTTCTTGTGACGTCGCTGAACGTGCCCTGGCGCGAGGTGGTCGGGGCCGACTTCGTGATGGCCGGCGGCATCAAGGCCGCTGCGGCCGCGACGATTGGTCTCACTGTGTTGCTGCGACCTATCGGGATCAGAGCGACTCGAATCGCGATCGCCATTGCCGGCGCGCTTGTCCTCTGCGCCGCGCTCGCGAACAGCCATGCGGCGGCTCGTCTTGGCGGCTCCGGACCGCTGATACTGGCCACGGCGGCGCATGAGCTTGGTGCCGCTCTCTGGTTGGGCGGGCTGCCGTGCTTCTGGTTGGCGCTGCGGCACGCCGGTATATCGGAGGTCGGCCACAGGATCGGAAGGCGGGTTTCCACGCTGGCGATCACCGGAGTCTCGCTGATCATTTTCGGTGCCATCGTGTTCGCAATCGAGTATCTCGGCTCGACCGACGCCGTGTATGGCACCGCCTACGGAGCAATGGCCACGGCGAAGGGCGTCATGTTCGCGATGCTGCTGTGCCTCGGTGGCGCCAACTTCTACGCCTTGCGCCGGTCGACTGAGGGTGCCGAGGCGATCCGGCGCGTTCGGCGCTTCGCCGAAATCGAAATGGGCGTCGGGTTTGCCGTCTTGATGGCGGCCGCGTCGATCACGTCGATGCCGCCGGCCGTCGACCTTGTCGACGATCGCGTCACGTTCTCGGAGCTCGAGGCGCGTATGACGCCCGTGGCGCCCCGGCTTCAGAGCCCCGACCATGCGGCGCTTGCCATTCCGGCGCTTCAGGCGCGCCTCGACCACGAGTGGCGGGCAACAGAGGCTTCGACCCGGGCGCCGGCTTTCATCCTCGGCGGCGGCGCGCCGCCACCGCGCAACGCCTACGACATTGCATGGTCCGAGTACAACCATCATTGGGCCGGCCTGCTGGTGACCGTGATGGGGCTCGCCGCGCTTGCGTACCGAAGCGGAGAGGCGCCCTTGACGAAGCACTGGCCGCTCCTGTTTCTCTTTCTCGCCGCGTTTCTTTTCCTGCGCGCGGACCCCGAGGTCTGGCCGATCGGCGGGATCGGGATTATCGAGAGCCTGAAAGACCCCGAGGTCGCCCAGCATCGGCTATTCGTGGCGCTCATCGTCGCGTTCGCGCTGTTCGAATGGCGCGTACGCGCCGGCCGCGCCGTGTCGCGAACACAGATGCGCGTATTCCCGTTGCTGATGGCGGTGGGCGGCACGCTATTGCTCACCCATTCACACGCGCTCGCCAATGTCAAGGAAGAGCTACTCATCGAAATGACGCATCTGCCGATCGCCGTGCTTGGTATCGCCGCGGGGTGGGCGCGCTGGCTCGAGATCGAAGCCCCGGCGGCCGAAGGGCGGTGGGCCGGCTGGCTCTGGCCCGTCTGCTTCGTCCTGATCGGACTCCTCTTGCTCGGATACCGGGAAACGTGAGCGCCGCGCGCGATCGCGCCAAGCCGATGACGGCAACCTGGATTGACGTGCCTTCGCTGATCACGCGCTTCGTTGCGGGGTGCGCACGGCATGCGCGGGCTGTGATCGTGCTCGCCGCTGCGCTTGGCGCGAGTGCGTTTGCGTACACCGCGGCGCACATTACGATCGACACCGACAGCGCCAAGCTGATTGCCGACGATGTGGCCTGGCGTAAGCGCGAGCTCGTGTTCGACGCGGCTTTTCCGCACCGGGCCGACCTGATCGCCGTCGTCGTCGACGGCGCGACGCCGGAGCTCGCCGAGCAGACCAGCGCAACTCTGACGCAGCGATTGTCGAACGATCGACAGATGTTCCATACGGTATGGCGTCCCGACGGCGGAGCGTTCTTCGATCGCGCCGGTCTCCTCTTCGAATCGGCCGAGGAGCTCGCACTGACGACGCAGCGGCTGATCGCCGCGCAACCCTTTCTCGGTATGCTTGCCGCGGACCCGAGCGTGCGCGGCTTGATGGATGCGCTCTCGCTCGTCCTCGAAGGAATCCAAAGCGATCCCGCGAAGCTCGGCACGTTCGCGCGACCGCTGGCAGGGCTCGCCGATGCCTTCGAGACCGTCGCGACCGGTCGGATGCCGGCGTTCTCGTGGCGCGCGTTGATCACAGGAGGCGCCGTCGAACCGCGTGAGCTGCGGCGCTTCATCCTCGCGCAGCCCGTGCTCGATTACAGCGCCCTGCAGCCCGGCGAACGTGCGAGTGCCACCATCCGTCGCGCTGCGCGCGAGCTCGGCCTCGACACCGACCCGCGAGTTCGAATACGGCTCACGGGCCCGGTGCCGCTGGCCGACGAGGAGTTCGCGACACTCGCCGAGAACGCGGCGTTCAATGTCACGCTGATGATGATGGCGGTCATCGTGTTGTTGTGGCTCGCGCTGCGTTCGTTGCGCATGATCATGGCGATCTTGATAAGCCTCGCCGTCGGACTGATCGTCACCGCCGCGTTCGGTCTCTTGGTGTTCGGGAAGTTCAACCTGATCTCGGTCGCCTTTGCCGTGCTCTTTGTCGGGCTTGGTGTCGACTTCGGCATCCAGTTTTGCGTGTGCTACCGCGCGAAGCGCCACGCAACCGGCGATCTGCAAGTTGCGCTTCGCGATGCGGGCGAGGAGGTCGGGAGCGCGTTGGCGCTTGCCGCGGCTGCGACGGCTGCGGGCTTCTACGCGTTCGTGCCGACCGAGTATCGCGGCGTGTCGGAGCTGGGCGTGATCGCAGGCACCGGCATGATCGTGGCGTTCATCGCCAGCATTACGCTGCTCCCTGCGCTGCTCGCGCTGTTGCATCCCCCCGTTGAGCGCGCCGCCGTGGGGTTCGTTGCGCTCGCCCCACTCGACCGGTTTCTCGTGCGGCACCGGCGCTCGGTCCTCGTCGTCGCCGGCGTTGTCGCCAGCGGCAGCCTGGCGCTGTTGCCGTGGCTGCAATTCGACTTCAATCCGTTGCACCTCCGCAGCGCCAACGTCGAATCTGTCGCGACGTTGCTCGATCTGATGCGGGATCCGAACACGGCGCCGAATACGATCGACGTGCTGGCACCCTCGGTGGCCGAGGCCGCGGCGCTGGCGCAACGGCTGGAGGCGCTGCCCGAAGTCGATCACGCGCTTACGCTTGCGAGCTTCGTGCCGGAACAGCAGGAGGAGAAACTGGCGCTGCTCGACGACGCGAAGTTGCTGCTCGAGCCCGTCCTGAATCCGGTCCGGGCCAAGCGGCCTCCGAGCGACGAAGAAACCGTGCGCGCGATGACGCGAACGGCGCAATCGCTCGTCCGCGCTGCGGCTGAGCATCCGGAGCTTCCGATCGCCGCCGCTGCGGCGCGTCTAGGCCGTGCGATCGGCGCGCTCGCGCAAGGCGACGCCGCGAAGCGCGAACTCGTGCATGCCGCGCTGATCCCCGGGCTCTCGACCACGCTCGGCCAACTGCGCACCGCGATGCAAGCGGGGCCGGTGACGCTCGCGGTACTGCCCGACGATCTCAAGCGCGACTGGATCGCGTCCGACGGACGCGCACGGATCGAGGTGTTCCCCAGAGGCGACGCGAACGACAACTCGACGCTGCGGCGATTTGTCGCCGCGGTCCAGGGGCTCGCGCCCGAAGCGACGGGTGCGCCGGTCTCGATCCAGGAATCGAGCGGCACGATCGTCCGCGCGTTCTTGCAGGCGGGAGGGTGGGCGCTCGTCTCGATCACGCTTTTGGTCGCGCTCACTTTGCGTCGCCCGATAGACGTGCTGCGGACGCTCGCGCCACTCGCGCTCTCGAGCCTCGCTACGCTGGGCATCTGCGCCGCCATCGGAGTGCCGCTCAACTTCGAGAACATCATCGCGCTGCCATTGCTGTTCGGTATCGGGGTCGCGTTCAACATCTATTTCGTTATGGCGCGGCGGGCGGGGAAAGGACAGCTGCTGCAATCGAGCCTCGCGCGCGCGGTGATCTTCAGCGCGCTCACGACCGGCACGGCGTTCGGCAGTTTGTGGCTGTCGCATCACCCCGGTACGTCGAGCATGGGCGAGCTGTTGGCGCTGTCGCTTGCCTGTACGCTGGCGTCGGTGCTGCTGTTCCTGCCGGCCCTATTGGGCGAGACACGCCGGGCCCGGTGAGCGTCGCTTCCGCAGCGTACTACCCACGCGGCGAACTGCCTGCTGACTCCGTGCTTGCGTCCGATCGAAACAAATTGCTCGCGCTGACCAGCCGTGATTCCGCTCTTTTTGCCATTGCAGAACTCGAGCCTGACGAAGAAGGTTTAGGTGTAGAGGACTTAACGAATTTGCGAATTCACAAACGTGTCGAGCGAAACCGAAAACTTGCCGAGCGGGCGAAGCGGGTCCATGGCTACAACTGCCAAGCCTGCGGGTTCGCTTTCGAGAAGCTATACGCTCAACTTGGCGGGACGTATATTGAGGCCCACCGTTTAAGGTCTGAACTACGAGGCCAAAGCGTCACGCTCGACCCGAAAAGAGACTTTCGCGTTCTGTGCTCGAACTGTCACAGGATGATCCATCGGACATCGCTCACACATAGCGTTGAGGAATTCTGTGCACAGTATGTCGCGAGTCAGAGAGTTGACTACTCGTCCAACGCGGACCCTCGCCGGCAGGCCTTCGGCCCAGCGGGAGGCCGCCTAGTTGCTGCCAAGCGCGGGCCTAACCCGCTCAACGCGGACGGGACCGGCGTGCATTCGGCCGAGCCGGTGGGGCCGGTTGGGCTTCACTTGCTTCGAGTTAAATGCGCGGGGATCTTTAGGCCATGATTGGCGGCTATTTGGCGCCCGAGATCGGAATTCTGCGGGACTACCTTGTCACTCTTGCAGTTGAAGCAAACCATATGATCATTTTGATTGATCGGCATACCGACGAACCCACATGCTGGACACGTCCAGCTCCCGTTCATTAACGGAGCCTCCGACGTTTGAACAATTGTCTGTTCGCCGAATAGTCACGCGGATGCGGGACGGCAATGCGACAGGGGCGGCGTGAAACGACTGCCAAGGTGGGCATCGAGTCGTGCAGTTGAAACGCATAACCTTCGCGTAAGATAGGCCCTTCGCGGTGGATCGACAACCGCTGGGGGAGAAGGTATGCGGATGTCGGAGCTCACGGCTGCGGAACCGGGTTTTCGGTCCCGCCTACGCTCGGTCCGAAAGCCTGTCAGCGACCTCCGCTGGTATCCGTATTCCAGCCTCAACAACGTTTCGATCCTGGCGCGCTTCCTTCCGCCCGAGCTTGAAATCGCTCCCGCTGGCGGAAGCGTTCTCGACATCGGAGCGGGCGATGGAGACATGGGCTTCTTCTTTCAATCGCTTGGCTGCGACGTCGACTTCCTCGATAACGCCGTCACCAACTTCAACGACTGCGAGGGAATTCGCCGTACTGCCTCGCTCCTCGGGTTACGTCAGAAGCTGATTGAGCGCGACATTGACCGGGGCTTCGAACTCGACCGCGACTACGATCTCGCCATCTTTCTCGGCACGCTCTATCACCTCCGTAATCCTGCGCTCTCGCTGTTGCGCCTCGCACAGCGCTGTCGCCGCGCACTGATCAGCACCCGCGTGATGAGTCATCTGCCGGATGGACGGAGTGTCGAGGCCACGGCGCTCGCCTACCTGCTGGACACGCGTGAAGCCAACGACGACCCGACGAACTACTGGATCTTCTCGCCTGCCGGTCTCGAGCGTCTACTGAAACGCTGCGGATGGCGCGTGAAACATGCTCACCGGGTCGGCAAGATTGGCCGCTCGAACCCGGTCGATAATGGCGCCGATGAACGCATGTTCGCGTTCTGCGAGCGGGTGGAATACCACGCGGACCTCGACAAGCACCACGAATTCTAGCCAGCGACAGCAAGCTCAACACCTGGAGCAATCCGGACGCCGTGTGCGTTGGCAAAACAACGTTCGTCGTTTCGCCCTCATGCGCTACTTTGATTCGGCGATCTCGCGATCACGTATACCGAAACGCCGCCCGTTATTTCAACGATGCCCCAGACAGACGGGCGTCACCGGGGTGGCTCTGCACGCTCTGCAATACAGGTCTCCCGACCGGTCGCTGGGCGCGCTTCCTGCCGCTTCAGAATTCGCGTCATTGAGCAGGGATACAACTAGAGATCGTCGGCGAGCCGGTGGTCGGAAGCCGCGCGCGGGCTGGTAGACTCCGCGCGCGCCATGGTCTTTGCCTCGCCGCTTTTTCTTTTCCTGTTCCTGCCCGCGACGCTCGCCGCGTACTTTGCGCTGCCGCGCCGCTTTCGCACCGCGGTGCTGCTTGTCGCGAGTCTCGCGTTCTACGCATGGGGCGAAGCGCGCTACGTCGCGCTCGTGCTGGGCTCGGTCGCATTCAATTGGTGGATGGGACTTCGCATCGCCGACGCCGCCGATCTTTGTACGCGTCGACGACGGCTGGCACTCGCGGTTGCGGGCAATCTGGCCGCACTGGCGGTGTTCAAGTACGCGAATTTCGCGGTCGCCAACGTCAACGCGATCACGCCGGTGCTGGGAGTCGGCCCGCTGGTGCTGACGGCGATCCCGCTGCCGCTCGGTATCTCGTTTTTCACGTTTCATGCGATCTCCTACGTCGTCGACGTGTACAAGCGCAATGCAGACGCACAACGAAGCGTTCCGGTGTTCGCGCTCTACATCCTGCTGTTCCCGCAGTTGATCGCGGGGCCGATCATTCGCTTTCGTGACATCGCGGCGCAGCTCGTCACGCACGAGACGCGGCTTGCCGACTTTGCCTACGGTGTCCGCCGTTTCATCTTGGGGCTCGGCAAGAAGCTCTTGATTGCGAATACGCTTGGTCAGACCGCCGACACGATGTTCACGCTGCCCGGCGCGGAGCTGACGCCGCCGCTCGCCTGGCTTGGCCTCATCTGCTACACGCTGCAAATCTACTTCGACTTCTCCGGCTATTCGGACATGGCGATTGGCCTCATGCGGATGTTCGGCTTCCGGATCCTCGAGAATTTCAACTATCCATACATTGCGAAAAGCGTTCGCGAGTTCTGGCGCCGCTGGCACATCTCATTGTCGAACTGGTTCCGCGATTATCTGTACCTGCCGCTCGGCGGCAACCGACGCGGCGCGCACCGCGCATATCTCAATCTGGTTGTCGTGTTCCTGCTTTGCGGACTTTGGCACGGCGCGAGCTGGCCGTTCGTGCTTTGGGGGATCTGGCACGGGCTGTTTCTGGTCGCCGAGCGCGCCGGTCTCGGCCGCCCTGTCGCGCGCATTGCGTGGATGGGGCACGTTTACATGCTCGCCGCGGTGATGGGCGGCTGGGTCCTGTTTCGCTGCGACACGCTCGCGCATGCGATCGACTACTACGCGGCGCTCGTCGGCGCAACGCACGCGGACCCTACGCGACATCCGCTCGCGCAGCACTTCAATGCGCTCGTCGCAACGACGCTCGCCACGGCTATCGTGTTCGCAACTCCGCTCGCGCCCCGCATCGGCGCGTGGCGCGAGCGGATCGCAAATCAGTCCTTGGTGCGCGGCACGATCGTTCTCGCCGTCGACTTGGGCTGGCTTGTGCTCGTTTTCATCGCTTCGGCGGCGATGCTGGCCGCCGGCACCTACAATCCGTTCATCTACTTCCGCTTCTGATGAGGACTTCGCCCGACCCGCTCGCGTTGCCTCCGGTGCCTCTGCCGGCACCGCCGACGCACCCCCTGCGCGACGCCACACTGGCGACGATGTTCGTGGTTGCGCTCGCGGCCATCGGCCT
>CATPAO010000128.1 GCA_955652025.1 Casimicrobiaceae bacterium | reverse complement strand
TTCTGCACCTTCACAATCGACAGCGCGGTTGCGATCACGCCGGCGACATCGGCGACGTTGGTCGGCAAGATGAGCGTGTTGTTCGTGCGCGCGAGATTGCCGAACTGCTCGATGTACTTCTCGGCCACCTTGAGGTTCACCGCGCCGATTCCGCCGGGTTCGGCGATCGCTTCCGCCACCTGCCGGATCGCCTTCGCATTCGCCTCTGCGATGGCCAGGATCGCCCCGGCCTGGCCCTGCGCAACGTTGATCTCCGCCTGTTTCTCGCCTTCCGACTTCGCGATGGCTGCCTGCCGCGCGCCTTCGGCCAGGTTGATTTGCTCCTGACGCTTGCCCTCGGACGTGGCGATGACCGCGCGTTTTTCGCGCTCGGCGGTGATCTGCGCCTGCATCGACCGGAGGATTTCGGCCGGCGGCGTCAGGTCCTTGATTTCATACCGAAGAACCTTGACGCCCCACGTCGACGCGGCGGCATCGAGCGCGCTCACGACCGAGGCGTTGATCTGATCGCGCTCCTCGAACGTCCGGTCGAGCTCCATGCGGCCGATCACGCTCCGCAACAACGTCTGCGCGAGCTGCGTGATCGCGAGCACGTAATTCGACGAGCCGTAGGACGCGAGCTTGGGATCGGTAACCTGGAAATAGAGGATGCCGTCGACCTGGAGTTGCGTGTTGTCCCTGGTGATGCAAACCTGCGGCGGTATGTCGAGCGGGATTTCGCGCAAGTCGTGGCGATACGCGAGACGGTCGACGAACGGAATCACGAAATTGAGCCCCGGCTCGAGCACCGCGTGAAAGCGCCCGAGACGCTCGATCACCCACGCGTGTTGTTGCGGCACGACGCGAATCGCCTGGACAATGATGATCAGCGCGACAATGAACGCGGCAAACGTAAAGACGGACGATCCAATTCCGAACATAGGGGCTCCCAGTTCTGCCATTGCGCGGCGCGAAGGTTACGGCCGCCGGTCGGACAGCACGAGCGTCGATCCGCGCGTGGCGACGATGTACATCGTGTCGGCGCGCGGCGTGTCCGATGACGCAACTTCCGCGTCCCAGTTCGTCCCGCGATAGGCGACGCGCGCCGTTCCGTCGGCATTCCAGCGGTCGACCTTCACCGCGTGGCCCCGATCCAGCGCGTGCATCGGGGCCGAGGTCGCGCGGAGCTTGCGCCATTGATGCGCGACGGCCAGCGCGATCACGGCGAGTGTCCCGCCGATCATCGTTTGCAGCGGAAACGCTGCGCCGAACCACGCAGCCACGCCGCCCAATGCGAACGCCACGCCCACCGCGAGCAGATAAAACGTTCCCGTGGCCAGCTCGAGTCCGACCAGCAGCGCAGCGGCGATCCACCAGATCCAATAATCGGCCATGGATGCGTTCCTTTTGTGGATGCGAAGCATAAGGCACTTTGAATTGACGCGTGCCGCACCCACTTCCATGTTGCGCCGCGCCGTCCGGCGGAAAATGGCGGCCGGCGGTGCGATTCGGGTATAATTAGCGTTTCGAATCAAGCGCTTTTTGCCACTTTTTGGCCATATTAGCCGTTCGGGAACTGACGAGGCCCTACCATGCCGATCTACGAATATCGCTGCGCGTCGTGCGGCAACGAGCACGAGGCGCTGCAAAAGATCACCGAGCCCCTGCTCATCACCTGCCCGGCGTGCCACCGGGACACGCTGACAAAGCTCGTCTCGGCGGCGGGATTCAAGCTCAAGGGCTCCGGCTGGTACGCGACCGATTTCAAGAACGGCAGCAAACCGGCGGCAAAGACGGAATCGAAAAAAGAATCCGGCACCGAGGCCAAAGCGGACTCCCAGGCGGAGTCGACGTCCAACGGAGAGTCCAAGGGCGAATCGAAGAGCGAGTCCAACGCCGAGTCCTCGAAATCCAGCGGCTCGGGCGCATCGCAAACCAAATCTGCGGAGACGAAGAGCGAATCGTCGACACCCACCGTATCCGACGCGAGCCGTTGACGGGCGCCCCCATCGCGCGACACGCATGAAGCGCTACCTGATCGCCGGACTGCTGGTCTGGGTGCCGCTCGGCATTACGCTCTGGGTCCTGCACTTCCTGCTGACGTCACTCGATCAGATCCTGCTCGTTTTGCCCGAGAGTGCGCGTCCGCGCGCGGTATTCGGCTTCGACATCCCGGGACTCGGCGTGGTGGTGTTCTTCGGCATCCTGCTCTTGACCGGCGTGCTCGCCGCCAATTTTTTCGGGCAGCGCCTGATCGGCGCCTGGGAATCGATCCTCGGCCGCATCCCGTTCGTGAAGTCGATCTATTCGTCGGTGAAGCAAGTCAGCGACACACTTTTGTCGGACAAGGGCTATGCGTTTCGAAAGGCGCTGCTGGTCGAGTTTCCGCGGCCCGGCAGTTGGACGATCGCCTTTTTGACCGGAACGCCCGCCGCCGCCGTGACGCCCTACCTTTCCGGCGAGCACATCAGCGTCTATGTGCCGACGACGCCCAATCCCACCGGCGGCTATTTCCTGATGTTGCCGTGTACGCAAGTGCGCGAGCTCGACATGACCGTGGACGAGGCCCTCAAGTACATCATTTCGATGGGCGTCGTCGCTCCCCGCCTGCACGGTTCCGCTCTGCCCGCGCCGCCCGCGGCGAAGCCCGGCGCGGTCCCCGCCGATCCGGCGCCCGCGCCGATCGCCGACTCCCGAAATTGACCGCGCCGGGGTTTTGCGAGAACGGCGCCTCGCCACCGCCGCAGCTCACGCCTGCCCGCCCAAAACCGCATGCGCAAACAACTCACATCCCTCCAATTCGGAGATCGCCTTGGAACGAACGGATTACTGCGGCAGAATCGACCGCCGCCTGCTTGAACAGACCGTCACGCTGACGGGCTGGGTCCATCGTCGCCGCGATCACGGCGGCGTCATCTTCATCGACTTGCGCGACCGCGAGGGCCTGGTGCAGATCGTCTGCGATCCCGATCGCGCCGCGACCTTCGCCATCGCGGAAAAGCTTCGCAACGAATTTTGCATCGCGGTCACCGGACGCGTGCGCCCGCGTCCCGTTGGGACGATCAACGCCGAATTGCGCTCCGGCGAGATCGAGGTGCTCGCGCACGACATCGAGATCTTCAATGCTTCGGTCACGCCGCCGTTCCAGCTCGACGACGAAAATCTGTCCGAGACCGTTCGCCTGACCCATCGCGTCGTCGACCTGCGGCGGCCGCAGATGCAGAAGAATCTTTTGCTGCGCCACCGGGTAGCGATGGCGGCGCGCACGTACCTCGATGCGCACGGATTCGTCGACATCGAGACGCCGGTCCTCTACAAGTCGACGCCGGAAGGCGCGCGCGAATTCCTGGTGCCGTCACGGATGCATCACGGCAGTTTCTATGCGCTGCCGCAATCGCCGCAGCTATTCAAGCAGATGCTGATGATCGCGGGCTTCGACCGCTACTACCAGATCGTCAAGTGCTTCCGCGACGAGGACATGCGCGCCGACCGCCAGCCGGAATTCACGCAGATCGACGTCGAGATGAGTTTCGCCGACGAGCTCGCGATTCGCGAGTTGATGGAGGCGCTCGTGCGCCGGATCTTCAAGGACGCGATGGCCGTCGACCTGCCCGATCCGTTTCCGGTCATGACCTACGCGGAGGCGATGCGCGACTACGGCTCCGACAAGCCCGACCTCCGAGTCCCGCTCAAGCTGACCGAACTGACCGACGTTATGAGAACGGTCGACTTCAAGGTGTTCCGCGCGGTGGCCGACCTTCCGGCGGGCCGCGTCGCGGCGCTGCGCGTGCCGGGCGGCGGCGCGCTTACGCGGAAGGAGATCGACGACTACACGGCGTTCGTCACGATCTACGGCGCCAAGGGACTTGCGTACATCAAGGTCAACGATGCCACAAAGCCGAGCGAGGAAGGCCTGCAATCGCCGATCGTCAAATTCCTGCCGCCCGGCGTGCTCGCCGCGATCCTTGCGCGCACCGGCGCTCAATCGGGCGACCTGATTTTTTTCTGTGCCGACCGCGACAAGATCGTCAACGACGCGCTCGGCGCGCTTCGGGCGAAGGTAGGCCATGAGCGCGGCCTCGCCGAGGACGGTTGGCGGCCGCTGTGGGTCGTCGACTTTCCGATGTTCGAATACGACGACGAGAAAAAGAGCTGGGCGGCGCGACACCATCCGTTCACCGCGCCGAAGGACGGCCATGAGGAGCAGTTCAGCGATCGGCCCGGCGAGGCGCTCGCCATGGCGTACGACGTGGTCATGAACGGCTGGGAGATCGGCGGCGGCTCGGTGCGCATTCACAAGCCCGACGTGCAGCAGAAGGTGTTCGCGTCGCTCGGCATTTCGCCGGACGATCAGCGGCGCAAGTTCGGCTTCCTGCTGGACGCGCTGCAATACGGCGCGCCGCCGCACGGCGGCATCGCGTTCGGGCTCGATCGGATCGTGGCGTTGATGTGCGGCGTGGAATCGATCCGCGACGTGATCGCGTTTCCGAAAACGCAGCGCGGGCAGGATCTCCTGGTCGATGCGCCAACGCCTGCTACCGAGCAGCAACTGCGGGAGCTGCACATTCGCGTGCGGGCGGCGGACAGCGCGGCCTGAGCGGGACCGCGCGTCGCCCGCAACGCGGGACGCGAGGTGCAGTACACTTTCCGGCGTGCGCCTCGATCCGCGTTTCGCCCTGGTGTCGGCCGGACTCGTTCTGGCGGCCGTTCTATGCGCCGCCGCCGCCGCGCGCTCGACCTCGCAGGACCTCCGCGACGTCGCGATCGGCGAGTTGCCGCATGAGGCGCACGAAGTCATGGGGCGGATCGCAGCCGGCGGCCCGTTTCCCTTTGATCGCGACGGCATCACATTCGGCAACCGCGAACGACAGCTACCAAGTGCGCCGCACGGCTATTACCACGAGTACACGGTGCCAACGCCGGGGGCGAAGACCCGCGGCGCGCGTCGGATCATTTGTGGCGGTGCGCGCAAAATGCCGGAAGTCTGCTACTACACGAGCGATCACTATCGGACGTTCAGGAGAATCCGCGAATGAAGCCGCCCGACCTTACCGCCATCGACGACGCGGGCGTTCATCCGTGGTCGGGTGCGCATGAAGCGCTCAAGACCGCCGCCACCCAAGCGCACCTGCGCTTTTCGGCGATCAATCTCGCCAGGGCGAAGGACC
>CATPAO010000127.1 GCA_955652025.1 Casimicrobiaceae bacterium | reverse complement strand
TTCGGCGCGGTATTCCTCGAAAAAATGATAGGCGGCCGACGCCATGCGACCCTTGTGCGCCTCCCGCGGGCCGTAGACGTTGAAGTAGCGGAAGCCGGCGATTTGCGCCGTGCGCTCCGGTAAGAGGCGCCGCACGTATTGGTCGAACAGGAATTTCGAATAGCCGTAGATGTTGAGCGGCGCTTCGCATGCGCGCTCCTCGCGAAACGCTTTGCCGCTACCGTACACGGCGGCGCTCGATGCGTACAGAAACGGCACGTCGTTGTCCTGGCAATGCGTCAACAGATCGACCGAGTAACGATAGTTGTTGCGCATCATGTACCGGCCGTCGGTCTCCTGCGTGTCCGAGCATGCCCCCTCGTGGAGCATCGCCGTCAGGTCATCGTCGAAATCCCCGTTCGCGAGCCGGGCCAGAAACTCGTCCTGGTCGAGATAGTCGGCGATCTCCGCATCGGCCAGGTTCCGGAACTTGTCCGAATGCTGCAGATTGTCGACGGCGATGATGTTCGTCGCGCCGCGGGCGTTCAGCGCGTGCACGAGGTTCGACCCGATGAATCCGGCGGCGCCGGTGACGACGATGAACATGGCGGCGAATCTCTCTTAAAGTTCGAGGTCGAGCGCCCCGACACGCGACGCGACGAACGGCACGCGCGGCGCCACGGCGCAGAGTAGCTCGTATCCGATGGTCGAGGCAGCGTTGGCGACTTCGTCGACGGGCAGGCCCTCGCCCCACAACACGACCGGGCTGCCGATTCGCGCGTCGGGCGCGTCGGTCAGGTCCACCGTCAGCATGTCCATCGACACGCGCCCGGCGAGCCGCACTTTTTTGCCGCCGACTAAGACCGGCGTTCCGTTCGGGGCAAGGCGCGGGTAACCGTCCGCGTAGCCGCACGCGACGACGCCGATGCGATGCGGCTGCGTCGCCGTGTACGCGCCGCCGTAGCCCACGCTGTCGTTCGCCGCCAGCTCTTGCACACCGATCAGCTGCGAGCGCAGCGTCATCACCGGCTGCAGTCCGAGCGCGTGCGCGGACTCATACGAAAAAGGTGTCGCGCCATAGAGCATGATCCCCGGACGCACGATATCGCCGCCGACGTCGGCAAAGCGAATGACGCCGGCCGAATTCGCGATCGACCGCGGATACGGCAGGCCCTTGCACGCGGCCTCGAACGCCTCCAACGGCTCGGCGATCCCGTCGTCCTCGTCGGCGCGCGCGAGGTGCGTCATCAGGCGAAGCGCCGCCACGCCGGCGGATTGCGACAATCGGCCGCACACCCCTGTCACTTCGTCGACGCGAAAGCCGAGCCGGTTCATGCCGGTGTTGACCTTGATGAAGACCTCGAGCGGGCGCGCGAGCGCCGTGCGTTCCAGCATCCGCACCTGATCCTCATGATGGATGGCGATCGCGAGCCGACGTTGCGCGATTTCTGCGAGCTCCCGCTCGTCGAAAAATCCTTCGATCAGCAGGATACGCCGCGTATAGTGCCGCTCGCGCAGCGAGACCGCCGCGTTCAGCTCCAGCAGCGCGAGCCCGTCGGCCTGCTCGAGCGCAGGCAAAACGCGCATCAGCCCGTGGCCGTAGGCGTCCGCCTTGACCACGGCGAGCACCTGCGTCCCCGGCGCGAGTGCGCGTGCGCGCGCCAGGTTGGCGGACAGCGCAGCGAGGTTGATTTGCGCGAAGAGCGGGCGGGCCATCGGGAAACCGCGGCAAGGTAGGCTACAGTCGCCGCAACGGATTCAACGCCTCGTCATCGGTTGGGACCGTCCCGCTATCATGCTATAACGCGGGCCGCGCGACATCCGAACATTATATCAACCCGACGCGCACGTGCCCGGCATCCGGCGGCAGCCAAAATCAGAGATGAAGTCCGGCTTTTACACGATCATCGCCGCGCAATTCTTTTCGTCGCTCGCGGACCAAACGTTGATCGTCGCCGCGATCGCACTGTTGCGCGAGTTGCACGAGCCCACATGGATGACGCCCGCGCTCAGGCAATGCTTCGCCGTTTCCTACGTCGTGCTGGCACCTTTGGTCGGCCCGTTCGCCGACTCGATCGCGAAGGGTCGCGTGATGCTGTTCACCAACGCGGTGAAGATCGTGGGCTGCGCCATGATGCTGTTGGGATTGCATCCTCTCGTTGCGTACGCGGTCGTGGGACTGGGCGCCGCCGCGTACTCGCCTGCAAAGTACGGCATCCTGACCGAACTCCTGCCTGCGGAACAGCTGGTGATCGCGAACGGTTGGATCGAAGGCACGACGATGGGCTCGATCATTCTCGGCGCCCTGCTGGGCGGGACGTTGATAAGCCCGAAGGTCTCGACGCTGCTCTTGAGCTTCCACTTTCCGCTGATCGACACGGTCGCGGCGCCGATGGCGGCAATCGCGGTGATCATGAGCATCTATCTTGTTGCCACGATCTTCAATGGGTTCATCCCGGACACCGGCGTCGACCGCCGAGTGGCAAGCAAGAATCCCTTCTATCTCATTCGCGAGTTCTCGCACTGCGTCGTGCTGCTGTGGACGGATCGCCTCGGGCAGATATCGCTCGCCACGACGACGCTGTTCTGGGGCGCCGGAGCAACACTCCAATTCATCGTCATCGCATGGGCAGAGCGCACGCTCGGCTTGACGCTGCCGCAGGCGTCGATGCTGCAGGGCGTCGTCGTGATCGGGGTCGCGGTCGGTGCCGTGTTGGCGGCAAGGCTCGTCTCGCTGCGCGGCGCGGTGCGGGTGCTGCCGATCGGCGTTGCGATGGGCATCGTCGTGATGACGCTGATTTTCGTCCATCGCTTGCCCGTCACGATGCTGCTGTTGGTCATCATCGGTGCATGCGCCGGCTTTTTCGTCGTGCCGATGAACGCGCTCCTCCAGCACCGCGGCCATGTGCTGATGGGCGCCGGCCACTCGATCGCGGTGCAGAATTTCAACGAGAATATCGGCATTCTCGTCATGGTCGGGCTTTACGCGCTGATGGAGCGGTCGGGCCTGTCGGTCAACGCGGCGATCGTCATGTTCGGATTGTTCGTCGCCGCGTCGATGTTGCTCGTGGCGTGGCGCCATCGCAGCAACCAGGCGCGCGGCGACTCCCTGCACCTGATCGGCATCGACAAGCCATCCGCCGGCCCTTGAATGGCCGTCGCGTCGGTCGATAGTCGCTTCCTGCGCGGTTGGTGAGAGGACGTTGCGACGGCCGGGAGCGCGCCGCGATCGGTTGGGACCGCCGCGCAATCATGGTATAAAGCGCGGGCCGCGCGACGCACACAATACAACAGCCCATCGCGCACTCGGCCGTCGTCCCGCACCGAAGAGAGGCAAATGGGCAGCGGCCAAATCTAAGAGATGAAGCCCGGCTTTTACACGATCATGGCGGCGCAGTTCTTCTCGTCGCTCGCCGACAATGCGCTGCTGATCGCCGCGATCGCGCTCCTGCGGGAGCAGCACGAACCCGCGTGGATGACGCCCGCGCTCAAGCAAAGCTTCGTCGTGTCGTACGTCGTGCTGGCACCGCTTGTCGGCGCGTTCGCCGACTCGATGGCGAAGGGCCGCGTGATGCTGCTCACCAACGCCATCAAGGTCGTCGGATGCGCGCTGATGCTGTTCAACATGCATCCGCTCGTCGCCTACGCCGTCGTGGGGCTCGGCGCGGCCGCATACTCGCCGGCGAAATACGGGATCCTGACCGAGCTTCTCCCGCCGCATCAACTGGTGATCGCGAACGGCTGGATCGAGGGCGCGACCGTGGGGTCGATCATCCTCGGCACGCTATTGGGCGGCATGCTGATCAGCCCGAAGATCTCGACGATGCTCCTCAGTTTCGACTTCCCGATGATCGACACGCCGGTCGATACCCCGCCCGAGGCGGCGATTGCCGTGATCATGGGCGTCTATCTGATCGCCGCGGTCTTCAACTGGTTCATCCCCGACACCGGCGTCGACCATCGCGTCCCGAGCAAGAATCCGTTCTATCTCATTCGTGAATTCTCGCACTGCGTCGCGCTCTTGTGGAAAGACCGGCTGGGCCAGATCTCGCTCGCGACCACGACGCTCTTCTGGGGTGCCGGCGCGACGCTGCAGTTCATCGTCATCGATTGGCTCTACCGTGCGCTGGGACTCAATCTGTCCCAGGCGTCGATGATGCAAGGCGTCGTCGCGGTCGGCATCGCGATCGGCGCGGTGCTCGCGGCGAAATTCGTCACGCTGCGAGGCGCGGTGCACGTTTTGCCGATAGGCGCCGCGATGGGCATCATCGTGATGGTGATGATCTTCGTCCATCACCTGCCGCTCGCGATGGTGCTGATGGTCGCGATCGGCACTTGCGCCGGGTTCTTCGTCGTGCCGATGAACGCGCTGTTACAGCACCGCGGTCACGTGCTGATGGGCGCCGGGCACTCGATCGCCGTGCAGAACTTCAACGAGAACATCGGCATCCTCGTCATGGTCGGACTCTACGCGCTGATGGTGCGCTCGGGCCTGTCCGTCAACGCGGCGATCGTGCTGTTCGGATTGTTCGTCAGCGGGTCGATGCTGCTGGTCATGTGGCGCCACCGCCACAATCAGTCGCGCGGCGACTCGTTGCACTTGATCGGCGTCGACAAGCCCCCCGCCGGTCCCTGACGCCGCGAACGGGAATCCAGGAGCCTCTGATTAGGCTCCCTAAAGGATCACAGGCGCGTCGGACAACTCGTTCCGGCCGTCGCCAGTACGCGGAAAATGCCGCGCCAGCACGGCGGAAAGCTCGCCGACGCCCTGAATGACACCGTCGACGTAGTTTCCGGCGCCAAACGCCGCCTCCATCCGCTGGCAGATCGCCCGCCAGGCCTCGTCGCCGACCACGCGATGAATTCCGCGGTCCGCGACGATCTCGACGTCACGGTCGGCCAGCAGCAGATAGACCAGCACGCCGCAGTTCTCCTCGGTGTCCCAGACGCGCAACAAGCCGAAGACTTCGAGCGCGCGCTCGCGCGGCGACAATCGCTTCATCACACGTGTTGCGGGGAGCGCCGCCTCGATCGCGACGCAGACCTGGCCGCGGTGCGTGCGCTCCCCGGCGGTGATCGCGGCTTCGATGCGTTCGAGCGCGGCCGCCGGAAACACGCGGCGCACCGCCCTGTGATCGGTAACGGCGTGCCGCCAGAAGCGAAATGACTCGCCGGCAGTCATCGTCACCATCCTCCCGACGCGCCGCCGCCGCCAAAACCGCCGCCGCCGCCGCCGAATCCACCACCGCCACCGAATCCGCCGCCGCCCCCGAATCCACCGCCGCCCATCGGAATCCATCCGCCGCCGCCGCGTCCGATGCCGCCCGCGCCGCCGAAAAGAAGCATGATCAAAAAGCCGCCGCCTGCGGCGACGCCGGCGAGGATGAGCGAGCCGCCGATCAGCCACGCCGCGCCGCCGACGATACCGGCGCCCAGCGTCGAGCCACCGACTTTGCCGAAGATCCGCGACAAGATGCCGCCGATCACCGGCACGACCACGAGCAACACGATCAGCATCGTCCCGAAGTCGAAGCCGCCCGCGGGCTTGCGCGTTCGCTGGGCGGGCCTGGCCGGCAGCGGTTCGCCCTTGCCAACGACGCCAATGACACGGTCCACGCCGGCGCTGATGCCGGCCGCGAATTGGTTTTGGCGGAAGAGCGGCGCGACGTCCTCGGCGATGATGCGGCGCGACGTGACGTCGGTCAGTACGCCCTCGAGGCCGTAGCCGACTTCGAGGCGCATCTTGTGGTCATCCTTGGCCACCAGGAACAGCACACCGTTGTCCTGACCTTTGCGCCCGACCTTCCAGGCCTCTGCAACACGAATCGAATAGGTTTCGATCGGCTCCGGCTTGGTGGAAGGAACGACCAGCACGACCATTTGTGCGCCGGTGTCGCGCTCCCACGCACCGAGCTTCGCCTCGAGCGCCTGCTGCTCGGACGCGGACAGCGTGTTGGTGAGGTCGGTGACGCGCGCGCGGAGCTGCGGGATCGGCGCCAGTCCGTCGGTCCCCGCCTCCCAGTTTTGCGCCAGCGACACGTCCGCACTCATGACGGCCAGCACCAACGCACACGCGCCGCAGACAGCGAGTTTCCAATTGGCGCGGCGGAAGGCGAACATCACGCGGGACGATGAACTCGGTAGGCGGGACGTGCGGCGACCGCGCACCGCGGCCACCGGGCCACGCATGCACGGTGCGCGAGGCGTTCGATCAGACCGCGACCGCCGCTGCTGCGCCAGCGAATCGATCCGGTGCCGGCAACGCACCGCTCTTCGGCGCCGGCGGCGGTACCGTGGGGACGCCCGGCTGCTTGCCGAAGTCCACCTTGGGCGGGGCGCTGACGGCGGCCTCGTCCGCGACGGCGAAGTTCGGCTTCACCTCCATCTTGAACAGCATCGCCGTCAAGTTGGTCGGGAACTGGCGCACCGTCGTATTGAAGTCCTGCACCGTCTTGATGTAACGGTTTCGCGCGACGGCGATGCGATTTTCCGTTCCTTCCAGCTGCGACTGCAGGTCGCGGAACAGCGCGTCCGATTTCAGCTGCGGATAGTTCTCGGCCACGAGCATCAGGCGCGACAGCGAGCCCTGCAATTGATTCTGCGCCGCGATGAACTTCTGGAACGCGACCGGATCGTTGATCAGCTCCGGTGTCGCCTTGATCGCGCCCACGCTCGCCCGGGCGTTGATGACTTCCGTCAACACCGTCTGTTCCTGCGCCGCGTAGCCTTTCACTGTGTTCACGAGATTCGGTACCAAGTCGGCGCGACGCTGGTACTGATTCAGCACCTCCGACCAGCTCGCCTTGATACCTTCGTCCTGCCGCTGCAGGTCGTTGTAGCCGCAGCCGGACAGCGCAATCGTCGCGGCGGCGGCAAAAAGAACGGCAAATGATCTCATTCGAGGTCTCCCCTCCCGGTAATGGACGCGGTTCGGATTCCCGCACTCGCAATATGCGACCGTACTCGACGCGCACAAGGGCGCGCGGCAACTTCGCATCCGGTGTACTCGACCCCGGCAACGGATGCCCCCGAGGCGTCATCGTACAACAGGTCGCCCGCGCCGCCCCGTCACCCGCGCTGCGACCACGTCCGCCGGGCCAAAAGCAGGTCCTCCCATGCCTTGGCTTTGTCGGGCAGGTTGCGCAGCAAATACGCCGGATGGTAGGTCACGATCAGCGGGACGCCGCGGTAGCGATGCACGCGCCCGCGCAAGCTCGCGATCGACGCGTCGACATTGAGCAACGCCATCGCCGCGCTCTTGCCCAATGCCACGATCAGCTTGGGTTCGAGCAATTCGATTTGGCGATCGAGATAGGGCCGGCACGCATCGACCTCGAGCGGTTCCGGCGTCCGATTGCCGGGCGGCCGGCACTTGAGGACATTCGCGATGTAAACGTTGTTCGCACGCGAGAGACCGAGTGCCGCCAGCATGTTGTCGAGCAATCTTCCCGCCTGGCCGACGAAGGGCTCGCCCTTCGCGTCTTCTTCGGCGCCGGGTGCCTCGCCGACGAACAGCCATTCGGCCCGTGTGTCGCCAACGCCCGGCACCGATTTCTTGCGCGAGCGACATAGTCCGCAGGCGACGCACGCATCGACGTCCGCGTCGAATGCCTGCCACGTCAACGCGGCGATATGACCTGAGCGATCCTCCGCCGACGGCGGTTCGCTTGCGACTTGCGGGCTACGACGCAACCGCCATTGAGGCAGCAAGCCCAGTTCGGCGAGAACGTCGGCGCCTGTGGGCATCGCTTCAGCGGGCAGTAGGCGCCGGAGGCCAGGTTGGCGCGAGCGCACGCCGCATGACCAGCGCGTCTTCGCGCGGCGAATCCGGCGCCACCGGCGGATAGTAGTGATTGCGCCGCGCGATCGGCGCGAAGCCCGCGCCCTCGTACAACGCGATCGCGGCGACATTGGACGCGCGCACTTCCAGAAAGCACTGCTCGGCGCCCATGCGGCGTGCGTCGTCGATGAATTGGTCCACCAGCGTGCGCCCGAATCCGCAGCGGCGCGCATCCGGCGCGACGGAAACGTTGAGAATCTGCGCCTCGCCCGGGCCGAGCACCAGCACACCGAAGGCGACGATACGCCCGGCGCGAACGCCTACGCGCGTCGAATATCCCGCGGCGAGCGCATCGGCGAAATTGCCGAGCGTCCATGGCGCCGCATGGATCTGTGCTTCGAGCGCCGCGACGATGACGAGGTCGGCCGCGCTAAGCGGGCGCCAGACGACGTGCGGCGCCGGCAATCGTGACGGCAGCGTGGCCATGACGTTAGAGCCTCTCGCCTGCCGCGCGCTCGGCGGTGGTCAGCGCGACGCGGTGGCGAACGTAGAGCGGCCGCGCGTCGGCCGCCGGCACGCCTTGTCCGTGCGCGATCGCCGGCAATGCGAGCTCGCCGATCGCTTGCGCGGTCGATACGGCGTCGGCGTGCGCGCTTGTGACGCCGGGCAGCCCTGCCAGCGCAGGATAGACCGCGAAACCGTCGCCCTCGCCCTGCCAACGGTCGTCGCCGGGAACGACGACGTCGTCCGGCTTTTCCACTGCGGGCGCGCGCACGACGCGCCAGTCGTCCGCCTCGCGCGCGTAGAACGCAACGTAGACCTCGCGCATCCGCGCATCGAGGCAGGCGAACACCTTGGTCGCCTGGCGATCGCGCCACGCGTGTTGCGCCAGCGCCAGCAGCGTCGGCACCGGCACGACGGGGAGATCCGCGCCGAATGCCAGGCCTTGCGCGACGCCGCACGAGATGCGCACGCCGGTGAACGCGCCCGGACCGGCACCGAACGCGATGCCGTCGAGATCGGTGAGCCGCCATCCAGCCTCCGCCAGCACGGCGTCGATCGCCGGAACGATCCGTTGCGAATTGGCTTGTCCGGCACGCTCGAAATGCGCATGCCATGCCGTGCCGTCGCCGGCGGCAACGGAGAGCCACTCGGTGGAAGTGTCGAACGCGAGGATTCGCATGGCGCGATTCTACCGGCAGGACCCGACCCGCGCGCGCAACGTAAGATTGCGGTCGAGCCCGCGCCCTCTCATGCCCGCCGCCACCGTCATCATCGAATCGCTGGACCAGGAAGGTCGCGGCGTCGCCCACGTCGACGGCAAGGCGATCTTCGTCGAAGGCGCGTTGACCGGCGAGCGCGTCCGTATCGACACGTTGAAAAAAAAGCCGAGTTACGAGATTGCGCGCGTGGCCGCCGTCGAAACCGCGAGCGCGTCGCGCGTGACGCCGCGCTGCCCGCATTTCGGCGTCTGCGGCGGCTGCACGCTGCAACACGCCGATCCCGCGCTGCAGATCGCCGCCAAGCAACGCGCATTGGAAGAGGCGTTCGCGAGAATCGGCCGCGTGCGTCCCGAAACATTGTTGCCGCCCATCGACGGTCCGGCCTGGGGCTACCGCCACCGCGCCCGGCTGTCGGTTCGCCACGTGCCGAAAAAAGGCGGCGTGCTCGTCGGCTTCCACGAGCGCAAATCGAGCTTCGTCGCCGACATGACCGAATGTCACGTCGTGCCACGGCGCGTTTCTACGCTGCTGCCCAAGCTCCGTGTGTTAATTGGATCGCTTTCGATCCGCGATCGCTTGCCGCAGATCGAGTTGGCGATCGGCGAACGCCTCAACGTAACCCACGAGGGAAAGCCGCCGGAAGAGGTCGTGGCGCTGGTGCTGCGCGTGCTCGATCCGCCTTCGATGTCGGACGAAGCCAAGCTCGTCGCGTTCGCGGACATGCATGGCGTCGACTTCTGGCTGCAGCCGGGGGGCCCGGGCACCGTCCATCCGTTCCACCCGCCGCAGGCCACGCTCGCCTACACGCTGCCAGAGTTCGACGTCGCGTTGCCCTTTGCGCCGACCGATTTCACGCAGGTGAACATGATAGTGAATCGGGTGCTCGTGCGGCGGGCTGTCGCGCTGCTCGCACCGGAGCCGGACGAGCGGATCGCCGATTTCTTCTGCGGCCTCGGCAACTTCTCGCTGCCGATCGCGCGGTGCGGCGCGTCGGTCATCGGCATCGAGGGCAACGCGGCGCTGGTGCGGCGGGCGGAGGCGAACGCGACGCGGAACGCGTTGGCCGACCGCGCGTCGTTCACCGTGGTGAATCTATTCGTTGCGACGCCGGAGACGATCGCGGCGCTCGGCCGCATCGACCGCGCGTTGATCGATCCGCCGCGCGAGGGCGCGGTCGAGCTCGCGAAATCGCTGCCGCATGTCGACGACGAGCGGGCGCTAACGCGAATCGTCTATGTTTCGTGCAATCCGGCGACGCTGGCGCGCGACGCCGCAGTACTCGTCCACGAACGAGGCTATCGCTTGACCGCCGCCGGCATCGTCAACATGTTTCCGCACACGGCCCACGTCGAGTCGATGGCGGTGTTCGCCCCATGAAAAACGGGGCGCTCACGCAGGGCGCCCCGTTCGAATGCGCAGTTCCCGTCAGTCGCGTTGGCCGGTGAATGCCAGCAGAAGGCTCAACAGGCTGATGAAAATGTTGTAGACGTCGAGGAACAGGCTCAGCGTGGCGCTGATGTAGTTGGTCTCGCCGCCGCGCACGATGTTGCTGACGTCATGCAGGATGTACAGCGAGAAGATGAACACCGCGATCGCCGAGATCGACAGCGACACCGCGGGCACCTGGAAGAACAGGTTGGCGAGCGAGGCGACGATCAGCAATATCAATCCGACGAACAGGAATTTGCTCATAAACGAGAAATCGCGCTTCGTCACTGTGGCGATCGCCGCCATCGCGACGAAGATCGCCGCGGTCATGCCACCCGAAAGCGCGACGAGCTGACCGCCGTTCTTGAACTGCGCGGCGACCGACAGGATGGGCGTCAGCATCGCGCCCGCGATGAACGTGAAGCCGAACAGCGCCGGCACGCCCCACGCGCTGTTGCGGAGTCGCGTGACGACGAAGAGGCTGCCGAGCATCAATCCGAACATCAAAAGCGGCGTCATGACCGGCGCCGCGGCGAATAACTTGATGAAATTGAATTGCATGCCGGCCCATGCGCCGGCGATCGTCGGCAGCATCGACAACGCGAGCAGCCAATACGTGTTGCGCAGGACGCGATTCTGGTCCTGGACGATGGCGGTTTGGCCCGTCCGCGGCAGCGCGAGCTGCTCGTTGGTGAAGACGGGTTGCAGCTTGGGATCCATATGGCGCCTCCGAAACGACATGCAAACGCGGCCCGAATTGGACCGGATCAGACGCTTAGACTAGCAGAAACCCTAAAAGTTTCAATGGCCTAGGCGTTCCGGTGCCGGCGGGCACCCGTGTTAAGATGCGCCCGCTTCGGCGGGAAATCAACTCCTTTCAACGCCTTAATTGCGATCCTTGGAATGGATGGGTGGCAGAGCGGTCGAATGCACCGGACTTGAAATCCGGCAAGGGCGCAAGTCCTTCGTGGGTTCGAATCCCACCCCATCCGCCATTAGCGTATTTCCTGGCATTTCCAGCCGTTTCAAGTGTTCGACGTAAGCCGCTGGTTTACATAGTAAAAGCGCGTAAACCGGTTTCCAGACCGTTCCCACGCGGTCCTTGCAAGCCTCCACCGTTTCGGGATACCGTTCGGGATACGGCCAGTTCGACGGACACTCCCCGGAGGCACCATGCCACGCCTGATAAATCGGCTTACCGATGTTGATTGTAGGCACGCGAAAAAGACCGTATACGACGGCGGCGGACTGCATCTTTACGTCGACCTCGAAGGCGCGAAGTATTGGCGACTGAAGTATTCGCACCTGCAACGCGAACGCCTCGCGGGCGGCGGGCGCTACCCGGACATTTCGCTCGCCAAAGCGCGCGCATGGCGCGACGACTTCCGCGATGCGTTGCGGGCCCGCCGCGATCCGATCGCCGACAAATACGCGGCGATCGAAGCCGACAAGATAGATCGCGCGAAGGCGGACACCGATGCAGCGAACACGCTTGAACGATTCGCCACCAAGTACCACGCCGTAGTAGCGAAAAGCTTCCGCAACTCAAAGCATCGCGCGCAATGGCTCGCCAGTTTGCGCCCGGTATTCGATGCGCTCGGCGCCAAGCCGCTCGCCGCGATCACCGAAGCCGACGTGCTCGACGTGCTCACGCCGATCATCGCCGACACCCCGGAAACCGGCCGGCGCGTGAAGCAACGGCTGCGCGCTGTGTTCGACGCGGCGAAGTTGCGCAAGTTGGTTCCCTACAACGTCGTGCGCGAGCTCGCCGGCGCCGCCGAATTGAAAACACCGAGCCGTAACGATAAGCACCTGCCGGCGATGGCACATGCTGACGTGCCCGCGTTTCTGGCGGACCTGCGCGCGTTCGAGCGAGCGAGCGCCGCGGTCAAGCTCTGCCTCGAATTTCTGATGCTGACCGCCACGCGCAGTGGCGAAGCACGAGGCGCGCTCTGGTCCGAAGTCGACGAGACCGCGAAGCTTTGGACGATCCCTGCCGAACGCACGAAGCGCAACCGTGAGCACGTCGTACCCCTATCACGCGCCGCGCTCGCCGTGCTCAAACAAGCGCACGAACTAGCCGGCGGCGAACTGGTTTTCCCGTCGCCGATGAATCCCGACGTTGAACTGTCAGACATGGCGCTTTCGATGACGATGCGCCGAATGGACCGCCAGGAGGTGCCGCATGGGTTCCAGTCATCGTTCGCCGGTTGGGCGCGCACCTGCACGCGGATCCGCGACGAGGCAATCGAGCGCGCGCTCGCGCACGTCGAGCAGGACAAGACGAAAGCCGCTTACATGCGCAGCGACTTTCTCGACGAGCGCCGCAAGTTGATTGACGGATGGGGTGGATTCGTCACGTCGCCGCCCTCGCAGGGCAAGGTTGTACCGTTCGAGCGCAATCGCGCGTCGTGACCGCGCCGCTGAACGCCACGAGTTCGCAAAGCCGCGCCTTAAGCCCGACGGGGCGAAAACCGGGTTTTCCCTTGCCCGGCTGGCGCGATTCCCCTCGCAAGGGCGAGCGCGAAAGGGGCGCTTGTGACCGTAAAAACCAACGAGGAATACACAGCGCGTTGTAAGGCGCTGATCGCCGAGCTCAAGAAGAAGCCGCGTGCATTGCTGGCGGCGCGCCTAGCGTTAGAACTTATCGACGCGGAGATTCGCGACGACTTTAAGGCGAAGTACGGCCCGCTGATCGACGCACACGAAAAGCGGCGCTTGGAGTTGGACGAGCAGCTCCTCGGTATGCACGAGAAGATCGGGCGGCTCAAGTTCCTAATCAAGCATCAACCTACGCTCGAACTTGGACGCAGATTCCAGCGCGGGCGGAAGCCGCGCACTGGAAGCGCGATTCGCAAAGCGATCGCGAAGGCACTTGAGGTCGATCCTGACATTGACAACACGGCACTATGGAAACAGCTCGCAAAGGATCCACCTCGGGGCTGGCAGTGCTTCGACAATGCGCATGGCAAGTACATCGAGGGCCCGAGTGCGAGGGACGGCAGCATGTCGTACCGCCGGTTTTGCAACATTGCGGCCGAGGAGCGCGGTAAGGTGCGGCGCTGATTTTCACGGGTTAGCGAACCCGTGAACGTTACCCGGCATCCTTTGACGACACTCGTCGTTCCTAGGATGCCGCCATGCCGAACGAAGCAATTACCAGCGCGACCGCCGCGCGCCGTCGCGTAGGACTGCGTCAGCCGCGTCACGAGTTGCCGTGGGTTCGCCCCTGCGATCTACCGGCGCTGTTGAATATCAGCGCCACGAGCGCATGGCGGTTGCGCCAACTCGACGGCTTTCCTGCGATGAATGCGTTGGGGCGCTACAACGCCGCCAACGTGCTCGCGTTTGTCGCGACACTTGACCGACACGCGCTGCGCGATGCCAAACGTGCGGCTGAGGAACGATGCGAGGGTGCGACGGACACAACGTCCATCGAATGCCGCGGCGTCAAGAACGAAGGCGGCGGCGGTATCCCGCCCGCTATCCCGAACTTAGCGGAGCCGGCCGCATGACCCGACCCCGACAACGAAACGCCCGCGGTTGCACGCGGGCGGATTTGAAAAAACGCACAGAGAACGTGAAGGGTAAATCCGGCCGCGCAGAGAATCAAGAAATCAAGCTCGACCGAAATCCGAGTCAGCGCCCGCCGCAATGGCCAGAGCCTGACGGGATCGCCGCGCTGCGCCAGCTCGAGCGATTGTGGGGCCCACCGCGGCAACCACAGCGGCGCCGAGGGCGATCGTGATTGCGCTCCGCAGAGGCAGAGGCAAAGCGCAGAAGTCGGTCGATCTGATCGACGCAGCCGAGCCGTCCGCGTCCTCGAAGAGATTCAACCGGCAACCGTCCGCGCCGTGTGCTATCGCCTGTTCGTCGAAGAGATGATTCCTTCGATGGAAAAGGCGAACACCAACATGGTCAGCCGTCTCCTCGTATGGGCGCGCGAGAACGGCGAACTCCGGTGGGAATGGGTCGTTGACGAGACCCGGCGACCTGAGCGCATCGCCTCATGGTCAAACCCGGCGCAATTGCTCAATGCTGCTGTTCGCCAGTATCGCCGGGACTATTGGGCCGAACAGGCGGAATGGATCGAAGTCTGGTCCGAAAAAGGAACCGTCCGCGGGACGCTCGCCCCGGTGCTCGACGAGTACGGTGTGACGTTTCGGGTGCTGCACGGCTACGGCTCGGCGACCACATTGCACGATATCGCAGTGGAATCGAGCGAATCGGCCAAGTCCCTGACGGTGCCGTACGTCGGAGATCGCGACCCGAGCGGCATGCACATGTCGGAGATCGATCTACCTGAACGCATCGATCGGTACGGGGGCGACATTGAGATCGTCCGCGTCGCGATCGCCGAAAAGGACACCGAACCCGATGCAGGGGTTCCCTGGTTCCCCGCCGATAACAAGACACGCGATCCGCGCCATGCGTGGTACGCCGAGCGGTACGGTACGCGGTGTTGGGAACTCGACGCGCTGAACCCGGTGCTGCTACGAGAACGGATCGATGTCGAAATCGAGGAGCGTCTAAATATCGACGCTTGGAATCACGCCATCGATATCGAGGCCGCCGAACAGAAGTCGATGGCCGACTTCCTGCGCCAGTACCCGGGTATTTCGATGCCTGCCACGAAATACGATGGGACGGCAGAGTCATGACCGACCCCGCCTCCCCTCCGCGCTACGCGCTGTTCATCGGGGGCGGCGCATGGCCGGCGCATTCGTGAGCCTCGTGTTCGACGCGGTGCACGACGTCGGGCCGGCGGCCAAGCTTACGTTGCTCGCGCTCGCCGATCGAGCCAATAGGAAGGATGGCGGCTGCGCGTGGCCAAGCCTGCGCGACATCGCGGAACGCACAGATCGACATGAGCGCCAGGTACGCGCCGATCTGCTTGTGCTGGAGGGTCGCCACTGGATTGAGCGAATGGGAAATGGGCGCGGCGGGCGCGGCCGGGCGACAACGTATCGGCTCGCGCTGGCCAAGATGCTGCACAGTTCGCCGCACGAAAAGGCGGTGATGTACTGCCGGGAATTGCAGAAAATACCCGGCAGTCTGCCGCCGGGTTTCACCCTCAAAAACCCGGCAGTCCAGCGCACGAAACCCGGCAGTCCAGCGTCGAAAACCCGGCAGCCCACTGCCGCCGAACTGGAAGGAGAACTGGAATCTTTAACTGGAAGTGAACTCGCGCGCTCGCCAAAGACTACGGC